>NZ_CP134605.1:3690000-3960000 GCF_031844685.1 Streptomyces sp. ITFR-21 | reverse complement strand
GGGCGCGGGCGGCCGGTCAGAGCGTGCGGCTGTCGCTGCTGACGTACCCGGTGCTGATGGCGGCCGACATCCTGGCGTACCGGGCGGACGAGGTGCCGGTCGGGGAGGACCAGACGCAGCACGTGGAGCTGACGCGTGAGCTGGCGGAGCGGTTCAACCAGCGGTACGGGCGGACCTTCGTCGTACCGCGGGCGACGCGGCCGGCGGTGGCGGCGCGGGTGATGGATCTGCGCGACCCGCTGGTCAAGATGGGCAAGTCCCATGAGGCGACGGCGGGGATCGTCTATCTGCTGGACGAGCCGGAGACGGTCGCCCGGAAGGCGCGGCGGGCGGTGACGGACAGCGGGCCCGGGGTGTCGTACGAACCGGGGACGCGGCCGGGGGTGGCGCATCTGCTGGAGATCCTGTCGGCCTGTACGGGCGCGGCGCCGGAGAAGCTGGCGGCGGCGTACAACGGGGACGGCGCGCTGAAGGCGGCGGTCGCGGAGGCGGTGGTGGAGCTGCTGCGGCCGTTGCGGGCCCGGCACGCGGAGCTGAGCGCGGACCCGGGGTACGTGGACGCGGTGCTGCGGGAGGGGGCGGCGCGGGCCCGGGCGCTGGCGCGGCCGACGGTCGACGCCGCCTACGCGGCGATCGGGCTGCTGCCGCCTGTCTGAAGGCGTACGCGGGCCGGGGCCTGGCGGTGGTCGGGCCCCCGGCGCAGGCCGAACGGGCCGGGGGTGGTCGGGGGGGTGGTCGGGGGGTGGTCCGGGGAAAGGGGCGCCCTGGGGTCTGTCGTGGGGATCTTCGTGGGTGGCGGAGCGGGGTCCGGTGCGTGCGGCCGCGAGGCCGGGGAGGGAGGCGACGTGGTGTGCCGCCGACCGACGAAAACGCGGCAGGTGTGCGGGCCGGGACCCGCGACGCCGCGGAGATCCACCCGACAGTTCCTAGTTGCCGGAGGCCAGTTCTCGGCTGCGGTCGCGGGCCGCTTCGAGGGCGGCGAGGAGGGCGGCGCGTACGCCGTGGTTCTCCAGTTCGCGGATGGCGTTGATGGTGGTGCCGGCCGGGGAGGTGACGGCCTCGCGGAGCTTGACGGGGTGTTCGCCGCTGTCGCGGAGCATGACGGCGGCGCCGATCGCGGACTGGACGATGAGGTCGTGGGCCTGGGCGCGCGGGAGGCCGAGCAGGATGCCGGCGTCGGTCATGGCCTCGACCAGGTAGTAGAAGTAGGCGGGCCCGGAGCCGGACAGCGCGGTGGCGGCGTCCTGGTGCTTCTCCGGGACGCGGAGGGTCTTGCCGACCGGCTGGAAGATGGCCTCGGTACGGGCGAGGTGGGTCTCGTCGGCGTACCGGCCGGCGGAGATCACCGACATGCCCTCGTCGACCAGGACCGGGGTGTTGGGCATAACCCGGACCACCGCGATGCCGTCCGGCAGGCGCTGTTCGAAGAACGTGGTGGGGATGCCGGCGGCGGCGCTGATCACCAGGCGGTCGGCGGCGAGGTGGGGGGCCAGCTCGTCCAGGAGGGCGCCCATGTCCTGCGGCTTGACGGCGAGGATGAGGGTGTCAGCGGCCTTCGCGGCCTCGGCGTTGCCGACGGGCTCGACGCCGTAGCGCTCGCGCAGTTCCGCGCCGCGCTCCCCGCGGCGGGCGGTGACGAGCAGGTCGGCGGGCGCCCAGCCGGCCCGGATCATGCCGGAGAGCAGCGCCTCGCCGATTTTTCCGGCGCCGAGGACGGCGACGGTCTGCCGGCGGGACGGGGTCGTGTGCGGGGTCGTCATGGGCGGCTCACCTCAAGCGGTACGGGCGGAGGGGGTTCCCGGCCATCCTCGCAGGGGCGGGGTGCCCGGGAGGTACGCGTCCGCCTGCCGGAACGGCCGGCGCGTCCGGCCGGGGCCGCCGGTCGCGGGGCGGATCGGACCCCGGATCGAACCCCGGATCGAACCCCGGGCCGGGCCCGCGCGACCGGCGCCGTACGGCCCGGGGGCGGCGCTCCACGGGGTGGGGGACGGGTCAGGGTCATCCCCTATGGCGTTCACGGGGGGGGGCGAAGGACCGTTGGCGGTATGAGTCGTTCATCCCGAGGAACAGTCGTGTCGGGCGCGGAACAGCGGCACTTGGCCGTGGCGTCGGTGTCCCTGGGACCGTGGCGGCCGGCGGCGGTCGTCGGCGCGCTCGGCGGCGGTGTGCGGGTGGCGCTGCACCTGGTGCACGGGCACTTCGGGCTCGGCGTGCTGAGCGGGGCGGTCTCGCTGGCCGCGCTGCTGTTCTTCTGCGTCGGCGGGGTCGGGTCGGTGCTCGGCAACTCGGGGCGCGGCGCGGGCCGGGACCACCGGATCCGGCGCTGGGCACGCTCGCACCCCTGGCACGTGGCGGCGCTGCCGGCGGCCGGGATGTTCGTCACCGACCTGGTGGTCCGTCAGCTGCTGGCCGGCCAGGGCCTTCTCAGCACGGTCTGGTCCGGGCTGTGGCACGGGGCCGTGGTGGCGGCGGTGGTGGGAGTCGTGGGTTCGGTGGCGGCGTCCCGGCGCTGAGCCTGAGCGGACCCGCGTCCCGGCGCTGAGCGGACCCGGGAGCCCCTGACACGCCGGTGCCGCCGGCCGGTGGTCCGGACGGCGGCACTGAGGCGCGCGTCTTCACGCTGAGCACCCCCGGGTCAGACTCGACGCCTGCTCCACAGCGGGGTGACGACGGCGATCAGGACCGCCGCGACACCGATCTGGAGAAGGTGCCTGATCCAGTCGATGCCGTTGGTGTCCGCGACGTTGAGTACGCCGGCCAGGCCGTTGCCGAGGAGCCCGCCGACGATACCGATGAGGACCGTGGCCCACAGCGGGATGGGGTTGCGCCCCGGTACGACGAGCTTCGCCAGCAGACCGATGATCAGGCCCGCGATGATGGCCCACAGGATGGTCATGACGTCTCCGTTTCTCCCCATGTCCCCGTCATCAGGAACCTGACCTCCGTCTGCCCCGGCCCGAACCCGGCATGCACACGATCGCCTCAGTCGCTCCCGGCCGGTTGTTCAGGCGTGGTTGGCCGGATTGCCGGAGCGGGCCGCGCGGCGGCGGAGGTGCTCGGCGCGGGCCGTTTCGTACGCCGTGCGGTGGTGGCGCTCGCCCGGCGCCTCGGTGAGGCTGCGCAGGAAGTACGCGAGCAGGGTGCCGACGAAGCCGAGCGCGTACAGGCTGGAGGTGGGTTTCACCGGGTCGGAGTCGGCCGGGGGGTGTCCGGTGTAGCCCTGCCAGGTACGGCGGAAGGCGAGGACGCTGCCGGCGGCGAACCCGGCGACGGTCAGCGCGGTGAGGAGGAAGCCGAAGCCGGTCAGTCCGTGGATGCCGAAGCCCAGCGCGAGGACGCCCGCCGCGGTGGCGAGCAGGGAGCCGGTGGTGGCTGCGGCGCGTCGCCAGCCGTAGCCGCGGTCGTGCTGTACCCAGGTGGTGCCGAAGAAGCGGATCGGTTCCGGCCGGGGCTCGCCGGGCGGGGGCGGCACGACTGCTTTGGTGTCGTTCACATCGCCGATTATGACCCGGATGGGAGGTTTTCCAGTGGTATGCGAGCGTTCGCGCGGGTTGTCGGTAAGGATGCATCGGACTGGGTCGATGTTCGTGAAACATCGAACGGCTATGCTGAGAGGTATGAGGTACGCCGAGCCGCACCCCGAGACCGCGCAGCTGGAGCTCACCGACGTCATGGCCGCGCTCAGCGACCCGACCCGGGTGGGCCTGGTCCGGCTGCTGGCGGACGGGGCCGAGCGCGGATGGGGCGAGCTGCGGGTGCCCGTGGCGAAATCGACGCTGAGCCACCATCTGAAGGTGCTGCGGGCGGCCGGCCTCACCCAAACCCGCGAGGAGGGCACGCGCTGCTACGTCCGGCTGCGCCGGGCCGACGTGGCGGCGCGTTTCCCGCAGCTGCTCGACGCGGTGCTCGGGGCGGCCGACCGTGACGAGGTGGGCGCGCATGTGCGGCTCGCCCCGGACGCCGCGAACCCGGCGGTGACCCGTTGACGACCACACCGCGGGACCTCCTGATCGTGGCCATGGACATGCCGTCCACACGGCCGGTGGAGCGGGGTGACCTGTCCCTCGCGCTGGCGGGGGCCGAGCTGATCGACCTGCTGCGGGCGGGAGCCGTCCGGCTGCTGCGGTCGCGGCTGGTGCCCGAGCCGTCCGGATTCACGGTGGACGACCCCCTGCTGGGCGCCGCCGCCGCGGCGCTGGCCGACGGGGAGCCCCGGGAGCCGGTCACCGACTGGCTGTGGCGCCGGGGCCGTGGTCTGGCCGCCACGTATCTGGCGGCCTTCGAGGCGGAGGGGCAGCTCACCCGGCAGCGGTCCCGGCGCTGGGGCGTGTTCCGGTCCAGCCGGAAGGTGCTGGTCGACTCCCCCGCCCGCACCCGCGCGGCCAACCGCTGGGCCGCCGACGAGCCGGTGCTCGCCGCGCTCGCCGCCGCCGTCGGCATCCGCGACCGCCGCGCCGGCGACTACCCCGACGTGGACGACGACGCGGCTTCGGCCGTACTGGCCGCGGTCACCACCGCGGTGGGCGAACTGGACGACGAGCGCGGCCGGCGGGCGCGGAAACTGGACGACGCGGCCGTGACGAACTACCGCCGGGGGTACTGAGGGCGGGGAACTGAGGGCGGGGGCGCCGCGGGTCCGGGGTGTTCGCGGGCCCGCGCGGGTAGGGGGTTCGGTGCTTGGCCCGGGGTCGGCGCCCGGCGCTCAGAGGGCGAACACCGGGCCGGTGGCGGCCCGCAGGACGCAGGGGTTGGCGAACTTCTTGCGCCAGTGGACCCGGCGGTCCGCGAACCGGCCGTCGGCGGTGGCGGTCACGGGCGCGTAGTCCTCGTGGCAGACGGCCGGACGGCCGGGGAGCGCGTCGAAGTCGCCGCGGGCCACGGTGAGGTCGACGCAGGCCGGGCCGGCGAAGGGGTGTGGTCCGTGGGGCGCGGGTTCGCAGTACAGCAGCGCGGTGCGGGTGCCGCCGACGGTCAGCCGCAGTCCCGGGCCCGGCCACCGGTCCGCGGCGGCCGCGGCCGGTCCCGGTCCTGTCGTGGCGAGGCCGGGCAGAGCCGGGACGCCGAGGGTGAGGACGGCGAGGACGGCGAGGACGGCGAGGCGGGCGGTGACTCGGCAGCTGGGCACGGCAGCACTCCTAGGGCGCGGTCGGGACGGCCCCAGCCCACCGCCCGCGCCCGCCTCCCCGCAAGCCGCCACGCGGTCGGGGGCGTGGGCGGATCGGGGCGGCGGGCGCGGGCGGGCCTGTCGCGCGCTGCGGGCGCGGCAGGCGCCGCGGGTTCGGCGGGCGGCCCCCCCGTACGGAGGGGGTACGCGGTCGGCCGGCCCGTCCCGGCGGGCGGTCAGTCGTGCGGGATGACGGCGACCGGGGCCGGGCTGTGGTGCAGGACCGCGTGCGTGACGGAGCCGATGTGCGTGCCCAGCCGCGCGGCCCGGTTGCGGCGGCCGACGACGAGCAGGCTCGCGTCGAACGCGGCGTCGGTCAGGTGCCGGCCGGCCGAGCCCACCACCGCCTCCGCGGTCACGGCGACGTCCGGGTACTTCTCCCGCCAGGGGGCCAGCGCCGCGTCCAGGGCGCGGCGCTGCTCGGCGGCCAGTTCGGCGTCCAGGTTCACGTCGAGCGCGCCGGTGCCGTATCCGTAGTCCACCGGGAAGTCCCGGGTGTGGATCACCCGCAGGCCGGTGAGCCGACGGGCGGCCGCGTCGAAGGCGAACTCCAGTACCTCGCCGCTGGGCCGGGCCAGGTCGAGGCCGACCACCACGTCGCGGAACCGGGTCAGGACGGACGGCTGCCCGTCGGGGTCGGCGAGGTGCTCGTCGGCCTCGACCGCCTCGGCGCGGACCAGGACCACCGGGCCGGCGGCGCGGGCCAGGACACCCAGGGCCACCGAGCCGACCAGGTGCCCGGCCAGCGAGCCCAGCGCGCGCGAGCCCAGGACCAGCAGCTCGCTCTCGGCTGCGGCCCCCAGCAGGGCGTCGACCGGCGGGTCCTTGACCTGGTCCGCGGTCACGGCCAGCCCGGGGTGGCGGTGGCGCAGTTCGGCGGCGGCCTCGCGCGGTATCCGCTCGGCCCAGTGCGGGTTCGGCTGCGGGCTGTCGGGAAGCGGGATGACCAAGGGGGCCGCCACTCCGTGGACCGGCTGCCAGTCCCAGACGTGCAGCAGCCGCAGCTCCTTGCCGGTCCGGAGCGCTTCACGTGCCGCCCACTCGGCAGCCGCGCGACTCTCGCGGGAGTCGTCCAAACCTACGGTGATCAGGGGAAGCATGACGTGGACCTCCTTTTCGTCCTGCCCTCAGCCTCCGCCCCCGACCCACCCCGCCAGCAGGGGCCCAAGGTCCCGCCCCGGCGGCCGAACGGCCCCCGCCAGCACGGGACGACGGTCCCCGCGGTCACCGCCCGCCGCACCGGGATCAGCCGAAAGGGTGGAGGTGCCGGGATACGCCGTGGGTAAGGTGACGGGAACCGCCACAATTCCGCCCAGGGGGCGACATGACCGCCGAGGCCGCACCGGGCAGCGGCACCGGAGTCCCGGTTGGACCCGGCGTCCGTGGTGTCCGCGGTGACCGGGATCCACCGGGATCCACCGGGATCCACCGGGACCAGCTCCAGCCCAAGGTCCCGTACCCGGTCGTGGTGGATCTGCCGCAGATCGACCGCCTCCGAGCCGGGGAGCGGCACGCGGACGCCCCCGCCCGGCGGGTGGCCGGAGCGGGGGCGGGCGGAGCGGAGGGGTCAGCGTTCGAGTTTGCTGACGTCGCGGACGGCGCCCTTGTCGGCGCTGGTGGCCATGGCGGCGTAGGCGCGCAGGGCCGCGGAGACCTTGCGGTCGCGGGGCTTGGGGGCGTAGACGCCGTTCAGGGCCGTGCGGCGGGCGTCGAGTTCGGCGTCGGGGACCAGAAGCTCCATCGAGCGGTTGGGGATGTCGATCCGGATCCGGTCGCCGTCCTCGACCAGCGCGATGGTGCCGCCGGAGGCCGCCTCCGGGGAGGCGTGGCCGATGGACAGGCCCGAGGTGCCGCCGGAGAAGCGGCCGTCGGTGACCAGGGCGCAGACCTTGCCGAGGCCGCGGCCCTTGAGGAACGACGTGGGGTAGAGCATCTCCTGCATACCGGGGCCGCCGCGCGGGCCCTCGTAGCGGATGACGACGACGTCGCCCGCGGTGATCTCCTTGCGGAGGATCTTGTCGACGGCCTCCTCCTGGGACTCGCAGACGACCGCCGGGCCCTCGAAGGTCCAGATGGACTCGTCGACGCCCGCGGTCTTGACCACCGCGCCGTCGACGGCGAGGTTGCCGCGCAGGACGGCGAGGCCGCCGTCCTTGGAGTAGGCGTGGTCGATGTCCCGGATGCAGCCGCCGGCCGCGTCGGTGTCCAGCGACTGCCACCGCTCGGACTGGGAGAACGCCTCGGCGGAGCGGACACAGCCGGGAGCGGCGTGGAAGAGCTCCAGCGCCTCGGCGGAGGCGGAGCCGCCACGCACGTCCCAGGTGTCGAGCCACTGCTTGACGGACGGCGAGTGGACGGTGTGCACGTCCTCGTTGAGCAGGCCGCCGCGGTAGAGCTCGCCGAGGATCGCCGGGATGCCGCCCGCCCGGTGCACGTCCTCCATGTAGTACGTGCCGCCGGGCGCGACGTTGGGCGCCACCTTGGCCAGGCACGGCACCCGGCGGGACACCTTGTCCATCTCGGTCAGGCCGTAGGGCACCTCGGCCTCCTGCGCGGCCGCCAGCAGGTGCAGGATCGTGTTGGTGGACCCGCCCATGGAGATGTCCAGCGCCATGGCGTTCTCGAAGGCCGCGTGGGTGGCGATGGACCGGGGCAGCACCGACGCGTCGTCCTGCTCGTAGTACCGCTTGGCGAGGTCCACGACGGTGGCGCCGGCCCGCTCGTACAGGGCCTTGCGGGCGGTGTGGGTGGCGAGCACCGAGCCGTTGCCGGGCAGGGCCAGGCCGATCGCCTCGGTGAGGCAGTTCATCGAGTTGGCGGTGAACATGCCGGAACACGAGCCGCAGGTCGGGCAGGCGTTCTCCTCGATCCGGAGGATGTCCGCGTCGGAGACCGACTCGTCGACCGCGTCGGAGATCGCGTTGATCAGGTCGAGCTTGCGGACGGTGCCGTCGACCAGCGTGGCCCGGCCGGCCTCCATCGGGCCGCCGGAGACGAAGACCGTCGGGATGTTCAGCCGCAGCGCGGCCATCAGCATGCCCGGGGTGATCTTGTCGCAGTTGGAGATGCAGATCAGGGCGTCGGCGCAGTGCGCCTCGACCATGTACTCCACCGAGTCCGCGATCAGGTCCCGGGAGGGCAGCGAGTAGAGCATGCCGCCGTGGCCCATGGCGATGCCGTCGTCGACCGCGATCGTGTTGAACTCGCGCGCGATTGCGCCCGCGGCGTGGATCGCCTCGGAGACGATCCGGCCGACCGGCTGGAGGTGGGTGTGGCCGGGTACGAACTCGGTGAAGCTGTTGGCGACCGCGACGATCGGCTTGCCGATGTCGGAGTTGGCGACGCCGGAGGCGCGCATCAGCGCGCGGGCGCCCGCCATGTTGCGGCCGTGGGTGACGGTACGTGACCTCAGCTCGGGCACGGGTCCACTCCCTTGGGTCCCTTGGGTTCACTCGCGTTCATACGATCGGCCCGCCGCCGGTGCCGTTCCGCCGGCCCGGCCGCGTGCGGGTACGCGGGCACACGGTGTTTCGGCAGGCATGCGAGCGTGCTGACGAGGGTACGCCCGTCGCCCAGGATCCGGACGCACGGTCCGCGATACGGGACGGCCGGTCCACACCCTGTGCTACGGGGCCGGCGCGTACGGCAGGGGTGTCCGTTCGCCCGTTCGGCGGCCCGCACGGCCCGCACGGCCCGCCGCCCAGCGTACGGCCGCGCCGGCCGCCCGCTGTACGGCCGCCCCCGACCCCGACCCCGACCCCGACCCCGACCCGCCCCACCCCACCCGCCACGGCTACGGCAGGTGGGGCGTGATCCCGGGGGCCGTCAGGTAGTGGTGCAGGGGCGGGGACATCAGGTGGACCAGCTGCTCGGGGTCGGCCGAGGCCAGCGGTTCCAGTTTGATCACGTACCGCAGGGTGACCATGCCGATCAGCTGGGTCGCCGCGAGCTGGACGCGGAACTCCGGGTCCGGGACGGTCAGCTCGCCGGCCACGCGCGCCAGCACCGTACGGCTGACCAGGCCGCGTAAGACGGTCGCCGCCGCCTCGTTGGTCACCGCGGAGCGGACGATCGCCAGCAGCGGCTCGCGGGTCGCCGGGTTCTCCCAGCTGCGCAGCATGAAGCGGGCGACCCGCTCCCCCACACCGTCCGTGCCGCCGGGAAGCCCGTTCCCCCCGACCGCCCCGGGCGCGCCGCCGGGGACGGCGGTCACCGCCTCGGGGCAGTCGAGGGCGGGGGCGAAGGCGACCTCGACGGCGGCGGCGAAGATCTGCTCCTTGCTGCCGAAGTAGTGGTGGACCAGGGCGGAGTCCACACCCGCGGCCCGGCCGATGGAACGGACCGAGGTCCGGTCGTAGCCGTGGGCGGAGAACTCCTCGCGGGCGGCGGCGAGGATACGGTCCTTGGTGGCGCCGCTCGGCGGCCCGGCCGGCCGGCCCCGGCGGCGGGCCGCGCCCACGGCCGGGGCGGCGGATGCGGCGGAGGGCGCGCCCGCGGCTGGAGCGGAGGGTGGGCCGGGCGGTGTGCCGGAGGTGCCGGGCGGGCCCGGCGGGCCCGGTCTGCCGGGCGTCACCGGCCCACTCCCGCGGCCGCGGCCAGATGCAGCCGGGTGAAGGCCAGCGCCTCCGCCAGGTCGGTCTCCCGCTCGGCCGCGGACATCGCCCGCCGGGTGTTGACCTCGACCACGATGTGGCCGTCGAAACCGGATCCGGCCAGCGACTCCAGCAGCTCCGCACAGGGCTGGTTGCCGCGCCCCGGCACCAGGTGCTCGTCCTTCGCCGAGCCGCCTCCGTCAGCGAGGTGCACGTGCGCGAGGCGGTCGCCCATCCGCTGCACCATGGCCAGCGCGCCGACGCGGGAGGTCGCGGTGTGCGACAGGTCCACCGTGAAGTGGCGGTAGTCGTCGTTGGAGACGTCCCAGTCGGGGGCGTAGGCGAGCATCTCGCGGTCCCGGTACCGCCAGGGGTACATGTTCTCGACCGCGAACCGCACGTCGGTCTCCTCGGCCATCCGCCAGATACCGGTCACGAAGTCACGGGCGTAGCCGCGCTGCCAGCGGAACGGCGGGTGGACGACGACCGTGGACGCGCCGAGCCGGTGCGCGGCCCGCTCGGCCCGCTGGAGCTTGACCCAGGGGTCGGTGGACCACACCCGCTGGGTGATCAGCAGACAGGGGGCGTGGACGGCGAGGACCGGGATGCCGTGGTAGTCCGAGAGGCGGCGCAGGGCGTCCACGTCCTGGCTCACCGGGTCGGTCCACACCATCACCTCGACTCCGTCGTAGCCGAGCCGGGCGGCGATCTCGAAGGCGGTCGCGGTGGACTCCGGATACACCGACGCGGTGGACAGTGCGACCTTGGCGTCCGGTACCCGGAGCGGACGCCCGGCGTCCGGTCCGCCCTTGCGCTGGGGGGTCCGTCGTTCCTCCACGAAAGACAGCGTACGGCCGCGCCCGCCGTAAGCGTCCCGGCTGGCACCGGGCCCGGCGGCCCCGGCGGCCTCAGCGGTCGCGGCGCCGGCGGCGGATCGGGCCGCGGGCGAGCGCGGCCCCCGGGCCGTCGGGCTCCAGCGCGGTGTCCTGCACCCCGGGCGGGGCGTCGGGCACGGCCGGCGCCGGCGCGGACGGCGCGGACGGCGCGGACGGCGTCACCGGCGGGGCCCCGGGCGCCGGGGGTGCGGTGGCGGCCACCGCCCGCGGCGCCGGCTGCTGCGGCTCGGCCACCATGACGTCCAGCTTGCGGAGGATCACGCCCTCACGCAGCGCCCAGGGACAGATGTCCAGCTCGGACACGCCGAAGAGGTCCATCGCGCCCTCGGCGACCAGCGCGCCGGCCAGTAGCTGGCGGGCGCGGCCCTCGGACACACCCGGGAGCGCGGCGCGGCGGGCCGCGGTCATGTCGGCCAGCCGCGGCACCCACTCCTCCAGGTCGGCCCGCCGCAGCGTCCGCTGCACGTACAGGCCGTCCGCGCTGCGGGCCGCGCCCGCGATCCTGGCCAGCTGGCGGAACGTCTTCGAGGTGCCGACGGCCAGGTCGGGGCTGCCCAGCCGGGCGAACTCCGCGACCGTACGGCCGATCTCGGCCCGGACATGGCGGCGCAGGCTCCGTACGTCGTGGTGCTTGGGCGGGTCGCCGGGCAGCCATCCGGCGGTCAGCCGGCCGGCGCCCAGCGGCAGCGACACCGCGGCGGCCGGGTACTCGTCCATGCCGAAGCCGACCTCCAGCGAGCCGCCGCCGATGTCCAGCACCAGCAGGCGGCCGGCCGACCAGCCGAACCAGCGGCGTACCGCGAGGAAGGTCAGCCGGGACTCGTCCTCGCCGGACAGCACGGTCAGCCGGACCCCGGTCTCGGCCTCGACGCGGGCCAGCACCGTCTCGCCGTTGGCCGCCTCCCGGACCGCCGAGGTGGCGAACGGCAGCACGTCCTCGACGCCCTTGTCCTCGGCGACCCGCATCGCGTCCGCGACGGTGGCCACCAGCCGGTCCACGCCTGCCGCGCTGATCGCGCCGCGCCCGTCGAGCAGCTCGGCGAGCCGCAGCTCCGTCTTGTGCGAATAGGCGGGGAGCGGGCGGGCGCCGGGGTGCGCGTCCATCACCAACAGGTGGACGGTGTTGGATCCCACGTCGAGCACTCCGAGTCGCATGAGCTGACGCTAGCGCGACCGGGGCGGCGCCTGCCGGGCGGATGGGCGAGCGGGGGCCGGCGGCGGCCGTCCGGAGGGGGTGAAGGGGGTGATCGGGGGGCGGCGGGGGTGATCGGGGGGGGCGGCGGTGGGGGCGGCTGTCCGGCAGCGGGCGGCGAAGGGCGGTGGGGCGCGGTTGAGGGAGCGGGCGGCGGGGGCGGGCGGGAAGGCGACCGGTCAGGTGGCCGGTCAGGTGGCCGGTCAGGTGGCCGGCAGGGTGGCCGACGGCCACGGATACACGCCGGGTTGCGGCATTCGGCGCATTCCGGTCGTACGGCATACGCTTGGCCCGTGGCGAAGGCGAAGGCCCGCAAGGGTGGCAGTGACGGCAGTGGCAAGCAGCGCGACGAGGCGGAGCTGGACTTCCCGCGGGCGTGGGTGGAGTTCGTCGACCCCGCGGACGCGGAGCAGGTCTTCCGGTGCGACCTCACCTGGCTGACCTCGCGCTGGGGGTGCGTCTTCGGCAACGGCTGCCAGGGGATCGTGGCCGGCCAGGGCGACAACGGGTGCTGTTCACTCGGCGCGCACTTCGCCGATGACGACGACGAGAAGCGGGTCGCCTCGCATGTGACCCGACTCACGCCGGAGACCTGGCAGTTCCACGCCCTCGGGTCCGGCCGCGGCGGCTTCTGGGCGGAGGAGAACGAGGACGGCGAGCGGCAGACCCGGGTCGTGGACGGCGCCTGCGTCTTCGCCAACCGGGCCGGCTTCGCCGGCGGCCAGGGCTGCGCGCTGCACGCGCTGGCGCTGCGGGAGGGCCGCGAGCCGCTGGAGACCAAGCCGGACGTGTGCTGGCAGCTGCCGATCCGGCGCACCTTCGACTGGGTGGACCGGCCGGACGAGAGCCGCGTCCTGGTCGTGTCGATCAGCGAGTACGACCGCCGCGGGTGGGGCCCCGGCGGCCACGACCTGCACTGGTGGTGCACCTCCGCCGCCTCGGCGCACGGCGCCGGGGAACCGGTGTACGTGACCTACCGGCCGGAGCTGACCGAGCTGATGGGCTCGGCCGCCTACGCGGAGCTCGTCGCCTTCTGCGACGCCCGCGTGGCCGCCGCGCCGGGCCTGCCCCTGGTGGCCCCCCACCCGGCGGACCCGGCCCGCGGCTGAGCCCGTCGGGACCGGCCGCAGCGCCCTCCCGGAGCGGAACGGCCGCAGCGTCCCCCGGAAGCGGGACCGCGCGGGCCGCGCCGCACGTCCTCCCGGCGGCCCGCGCCCGCCGTCCCGCTCCCGGCGGGGGTTCCGCGCGCCACCGGCCCGACCGCGCCGCCACCGGCCGATCGCGCGCGCCTTTCCGCCGCCGTCAGGAGGCCGTCGGAGCCGGGGTGGCCGAAGGGGCCGGGGTCGGCGGCGGTGAGGCGGGCGCGGCGGGGGAAGGGCTGTCCGGGGGCGGGGTCGCGGCGGGCGGTGTCGGCGGCGGCGCGGCCGGGGACGCGGCGGGGCCGCTCTCGGGCGGGGTCGGGGCGGTGGAGCCGGGGGGCGGGACGGGACGGGCGGCGGAGCCGCGCAGGACGACGCCGGCCCGGCCGGGGGTGAAGGAGATCCGCGCGGTCCAGGGGCCGGACGGTTCGAGCGAGCGGTCGATCCCGATCGCGACGGTGACCGACTCGCCGGGGCGCAGGGTGCCGCCGCGGTCGGAGAGCCGCAGCCAGTACGCGGCGGTGACCGCCCCCCACCGGACCGGGGTGCCGCCGCTCGCCGTGAGGGTGACCAGGGTGTGCCGGTGGCCCGCGTGGGCGGTGACCGTGAGGTAGCCGGAGCCGTCGGCGGGGGGCGCCGCGGACGGCGAGGAGACCGCGACCGCGGGGGTGCCGGCGGCCGCGGAGGCGCCCGAGGAGGCGGAGCCGGCGGCCGGGCGGGAGCTGCCCGCCTTCTCGTAGGGGACGCCGTCGAGACCGTCCCGCTCGCTCGCCGCGCGGTCCGTGCCGTGCCCCTCCCCCAGCGGCGCCGCCTGGTAGGCGGCCCATAGCGCGAGCACCGGCGCGGCGACCACCGCCGCGACCACGGTGCTCGTCACCGCCCGGTGCCGCAGCTGCGTCCGCCGGGCCGCGCGGTCCTGGAGGTCGAGCGGGAAGCCGCGCCGGTCGAAGCGCGGAGTGGCGTCCCGGGACCGGCCCAGGCCCGCGTCCATGGCCCGCAGCAGCGCCGCGTACGCCGCCGGGCGGGACAGCTCGATCAGGACCAGCACCCCCGTCGACCCGGCGGGCTCCGGGAAGCCGGCCGCCCCCGGCGCGCCCGGCCAGGGCCCCGCCGCCACCACCCGTTCCGCCGTGCGGCGGCACACCGCGCAGTCGTCCACGTGCCGCACCAGCTCACCGCGCAGCACCGTACCGAGCGACGCCCCGGCGTCCGCGGCGCGTCGGGCGACCGCCGGGCAGCAGCCGGTGTCCACCACCGCGAGCGCGGTACGGGTGCGCTCCACCGCGCAGGCGGCTCGGGCCAGCAGGGCGCGGGCCGTCTCGGTGTCGAGGCCGAGGACGTGGGCGACCTCGCGGGGGGACAGCTGGTGCCGTACCGCCAGTTCGAGGGCCTCGCGCTGCTCGGGGGTGGTGCCGGCCGCCTCGGGCCAGGCCAGCGCGGCCAGTTGGGCGCGGCGGCGCTCGGCCTCGGGGTCGGCGCCGAGCGGCACGGCGCCGGGGACCGCGGCGAGCCGCCGCAGGCAGGCCCAGCGGGCGAGCGCGTAGAGCCAGGGGCGCCGCAGGGAGGGCTCGCGCAGCCTGGTCCGCTGGCGTTCGGCGAGCGCCAGCACCTCGCCGACGGCCGCGGTGGCGGCGGTGTGCTCGCACAGGAGGGACAGGCAGTACGTGAACAGGCCGTCGAGATACGGCTCGTAGTGCGCGGGCGGCTGCATGGGCAGCGGGCCCCGGGGCCGCCGCCCCCGGCCGTGGGCGCCGCGCTCCTTGTCGGGCCCACCGCCGCGGCTCGCCGCACTTCCGGTCCCGGTCCCGGTCCCGGCCGCGGAAACGGCGTCGGTGCCGGCCGCGGCGTCGCCCCCGGCCCCGTCCACCGGCTCGCTCCCGCCGCGGCCCGCGGTGCCGCCGGCGGGTTCGCGGGCCGCGTCGCGCCCGCCCTCGCGGGCGCCGCGTTCCCGCCCGCCGGGCGCCCGGTGCCTGCGGTGGGCGCCAGTACTCTGCGTGGGGCTCTCCTGCCTGCTCATCACCGGGTGACGGTAGGCCCGCGGCAGCCTCCGGCTCGACGTTCCGGGCTGACATTAATCCTTATGGGTAGTGATCTGCCCCATAAGGGGACAGTACGTCCACCCGCACGGCTGAATACGCGAGCAGGCTGGCGATTCGTCCCGCAGCGCGTCCCGTCCCGCCCCCCGCCGGACCGCCCGCCGGACCGCCCGCCGGACCGCCGACGAACGGCTCGGCGGGACCGTCACCGGACGGCTCCGCACCCGGCTCAGCGCCCGGCTCGGGGGACGACGCTCGGCGGGCAGCACCCGGTGCGGCTCGGCGGCAGCACGGTGTGCGGCTCGGCGGATCACGGCCGGAGCGGCGGCGGGCCGCCCCCCGCCCGGTACGGACCCGCCGAACGATCCGGTACGGACCCGCCGAACGGCCCGCGGTGTCGTACCCGGCCGCTACGGTGAGCCGCATGGCCACCCGCAAGCCCGCTTCGAAGGACCGCCCCGCCTACCGCTGCACCGAGTGCGGCTGGACCACCGTCAAGTGGCTCGGCCGGTGCGGCGAGTGCCAGGCGTGGGGCACGATCGAGGCGTACGGCGGTGCGCCCGCGGTCCGTACCACCGCGGCCGGCCGGGTCACCACCGCCGCCCAGCGGATCAGCGAGGTGGACGGGCGGCAGGCCACCGCGCGTTCGACCGGCGTGCCGGAGCTGGACCGGGTGCTGGGCGGCGGGCTGGTCCCCGGCGCCGTCGTCCTGCTGGCCGGCGAACCGGGCGTCGGCAAGTCCACGCTGCTGCTGGACGTCGCGGCGAAGGCGTCCTCGGCGCGGTTCCCGACGCTCTACGTCACCGCCGAGGAGTCCGCCTCCCAGGTGCGGCTGCGCGCCGACCGGATCGGCGCGCTCGCCGACCACCTGTATCTGGCCGCCGAGACGGACCTGTCCGCGGTCCTCGGCCACCTGGACGACGTGAAGCCGGCGCTGCTGGTGCTGGACTCGGTGCAGACCGTGGCGTCCCCGGAGATCGAGGGCGCCCCCGGCGGCATGGCGCAGATCCGGGAGGTCGCGGGCGCGCTGATCCGGGCGTCCAAGGAGCGCGGGATGTCCACACTGCTGGTGGGCCACGTCACCAAGGACGGCGCCATCGCGGGCCCGCGGCTGCTGGAGCACCTGGTGGACGTGGTGCTGAGCTTCGAGGGCGACCGGCACGCCCGGCTGCGGCTGATCCGCGGGGTGAAGAACCGGTACGGGGCCACCGACGAGGTGGGCTGCTTCGAACTGCACGACGAGGGCATCACCGGGCTGACCGACCCCTCGGGGCTGTTCCTGACCCGGCGCGACGAGCCGGTGCCCGGAACCTGTCTGACCGTCACTTTGGAGGGCCGCCGCCCGCTGGTCGCCGAGGTGCAGGCGCTGACCGTGGACACCCAGATCCCCTCACCGCGCCGCACCACCTCGGGCCTGGAGACGTCCCGGGTCTCGATGATGCTCGCGGTGCTGGAGCAGCGCGGGCGGATCAAGTCGATCGGCAAGCAGGACATCTACACGGCGACGGTGGGCGGGGTGAAGCTCACCGAGCCGGCCGCGGACCTCGCGGTGGCGCTGGCGCTGGCCAGCGCGGCGATCGACACGCCCCTGCCGAAGAACCTGGTCGCGGTCGGCGAGGTGGGACTGGCCGGCGAGGTGCGGCGGGTCACCGGGGTGCAGCGCCGGCTCTCCGAGGCGCACCGCCTCGGCTTCACCCACGCCCTCGTCCCCCCGGACCCGGGCAAGGTCCCGCAGGGCATGAAGGTGATCGAGGTCGCGGACATCGGCGACGCGCTGCGGGCCCTCCCCAACCGCGCGCCGCGCTCGTAGCGCCGCGGGTCCCGGGTCGCGGCGGGCCGCGAACCCGGTCGGGCCGGCGGGCCGCGGACCCGCGATCCCTTACGTCCAGTGGCCGCGGCCACTGGCCGACCGCGGCGGGTCCGGGCGTGCCGCGCCCGTGAGCCCGACCGCCGACCCGCACCCCGCCGCACCCGGGACCGCCCGCGCGGAGCGCCCCGCGCCGCGCCCGTGGGGGGAGCGGGGCCGAAACAACGTTCGGGTACGGTCGGCGGTGACACGGTAGCGAAACCCTCGATCCCGGGGCGCATGACCCGCGCGGGTCCGTGCGTCCTGTCGTGCCGGGCTCGTCACCAGCCCGCTCCGGGTGTCCGCGCGACCGCGCCGCCGGGCCGAACCGTCGGCGCGGCAGCCGCGCGAGCGGCCGGTTCCGGGCGTCCCGGCGGCCTCGCGGGCAACCCCCGCCGCCCCGGCGGGAGTCCTCTTCTCCGCGCCTCACAGCACGAACGACGTAAACTTTGCCCTGGTCTCGCCTCTAGCCGCGTCGGCGACGGGCACCGTAGCTACCGGAGGATCTCAGAGTGGCAGCCAACGACCGGGCAGGGGGCACCGCCCCAGCCCGTAAGTCAGCGGGGGACTCTGCCGGCAGGTCCGGTGGAACTTCGGGTGCCGACGGCGGGCTGATGCGCGCCTCGCTCAGCGCGGTCGCGCCCGGTACCGCCCTGCGCGACGGCCTGGAGCGGATCGTCCGCGGCAACACGGGCGGCCTCATCGTGCTGGGCATGGACAAGACGGTCGAGTCGCTGTGCACCGGCGGCTTCGTGCTGGACGTGGAGTTCACCGCGACCCGGCTGCGCGAGCTGTGCAAGCTGGACGGCGCGCTGATCATCGACAAGGACATCACCAAGATCCTGCGGGCCGGTGTGCAGCTGGTGCCCGATCCGAGGATCCCCACCGAGGAGACCGGCACCCGGCACCGCACCGCGGACCGGGTCAGCCGGCAGGTCAACTTCCCCGTGGTCTCGGTCAGTCAGTCGATGCGGCTGATCGCGCTCTACGTGGACGGGCAGCGCCGGGTGCTGGAGGACTCGGCGGCGATCCTGTCCCGGGCCAACCAGGCGCTGGCCACCCTGGAGCGGTACAAACTGCGGCTCGACGAGGTGGCGGGCACCCTGTCCGCGCTGGAGATCGAGGACCTGGTGACGGTACGGGACGTCACCGCGGTCGCCCAGCGGCTGGAGATGGTCCGCCGGATCGCCACCGAGATCGCCGAGTACGTCATCGAGTTGGGCACCGACGGCCGGCTGCTGTCGCTCCAGCTGGATGAGCTGATCGCCGGCGTGGAGCCCGAACGGGACCTGGTGGCAAGGGACTACGTGCCCGAGCCGACCGCCAAGCGCAGCCGCACGGTGCCGGAGGCGCTGGCTGAGCTGGACACGCTGCCGCAGAGTGAGCTGATCGAACTCACCACGGTGGCGCGGGCGTTGGGGTACACCGGGTCCCCCGAGTCGCTGGACTCCGCGGTCTCGCCGCGCGGTTACCGGCTGCTGGCGAAGGTGCCGCGGCTGCCCAACGCCGTCATCGAGCGGCTGGTCGACCACTTCGGCGGGCTGCAGAAACTGCTCGCGGCGAGCGTGGACGATCTCCAGGCGGTGGACGGGGTCGGCGAGGCGCGGGCCCGCTCGGTGCGGGAGGGCCTGTCCCGGCTGGCGGAGTCCTCGATCCTGGAGCGGTACGTCTGAGGTCGGCCCGACCTCGGCCCGCAGCCGGTCGCAGGGTGCGTCCGGGACCGGTCCCGGCGCGGTCGGAGGCGTGTCCGGACCGCCCCGAGGTCACGTCCGCCCGTCCAGGACCACCCCGAGGCCGGGTCCGGCACCGGCCCGCCGGTCGGCCCAGGGTCGACGCGGTCAGGTCGGGCGCGGACCGGGGCCGGGCGGGTGCGGGTCAGATGCGCATCGGACCCAGGTCAGGTGCGGGCCAGGTGCGATCGGGCCCGGGTCAGTCCGCCGAGAGCACGAAGGACACCTGCTTGCTGCCGTAGCCCGGCACCGCCGCCTGCACCAGGTAGGTGCCCGGAGCCGCGGCCTGGCCCTTGGGCTTGGCGCACTTCGGCGAGCTGGTCTCGGCGTTCCAGCGCAGGGTGTACGTGGCGGTGCCGTGCGCGGGCACCTGGAGCAGGTACGAACCGCGGCTAGGGCAGTCGTTCGAGGCCCAGACGTGGCTGCTGTCGGTGGCCTTGGTGATGGTGAACACCGCCTGGGCCGGACCGAAGTCCATCTTGCAGGTGACACCGCCGGAGTTGGCGGCCCGCAGCCGGAAGGTCGGGGCCTCGCCGGGGGCGTAGGAGTTCTGCGCGCCGACCAGCGACAGCCGCACCGAGCCGGGGGCGCAGTCGGGGAGCGCGGGGTCGGCGGGCACCTCACCGCCGGTACCCGACCCGCCGTCCGGGGAGCCGCCCGCGGCGCCCTGGTCCGAACCGCCGCCCCCGGTGGCACCGGCCGTGTCACCCGGGGTCGAGCCGGAACCCGAGCCCGCGGTCGAACCCGCGGTCGAACCCGCGTCGCCGGAGGCGCTCGGGGCGGCCGAGCCGCCGCCGTCGCCCGAACCGCCGTTGGAGCCGCCGTCGCCGGGCGCGGTGTCCCGGCCGCCCGGCCGCCCGCTGATGTGGGTGCCCGAGGGCGCCGGGCCCGCGGTGATCGTGGCCACCGGGGTGTGCGAGTCGCCGGGCGCGCCGGAGCCCTTGCCGTCGCCGCTTCCGCCGCCTCCGCCACCGGAGTTGAGCCACCACAGCACGACCACGGCCGCCAGCGCGAGCAGGCACAGCGCAACGGCTCGCCGCCGCCAGTAGATGGAGGAAGGCAGAGGTCCGACGGGATTGCGCATTGAGCCCACGGACGAACTCTAGGGGAGATCACCCGCCTGTCGCCGCATCACCCGCCGCTCGTCTTACGGTCTTTGCCGATCATCACGTTTACCCGTCCGCGGCACCCGCGCGACCGCCGTCCGCGCGAGCCGCCCGACCCGCCGGGGCGGTCGCCGTGCGTCACCGTCCCTCGCTGTCCGTTCCGGTCACCTCCCGCACATGTGCGAGGATCGAGCCGTCATGAGCACAGATTTCCGCGACATCCCCGCACCCTCCGCCGCCCCCCTCGGCGCCCCCCTCGGCGCCCCCGCCCTGGCCGAGCTGCACGGCCTGGTGATCGACTGGTTCGACGAGCACGCCCGGGACCTGCCGTGGCGCCGCCCGGACGCGGGCGCCTGGTCGGTGATGGTCAGCGAGTTCATGCTCCAGCAGACCCCGGTCAGCCGGGTGCTGCCGGTGCACGCGGAGTGGCTGGTCCGCTGGCCGCGACCGGCCGACCTGGCCGCGGAGTCCCCCGGCGAGGCGGTACGCGCCTGGGGCCGGCTGGGCTACCCGCGCCGGGCGCTGCGCCTGCACGCGGCGGCCACCGCCATAGCGCACCAGCACGGCGGCGAGGTCCCGCGCGAGCACGCGGAGTTGCTGGCGCTGCCGGGGGTCGGCGAGTACACCGCGGCGGCCGTGGCGTCGTTCGCCTACGGGCGGCGGCACATCGTGCTGGACACCAATGTGCGGCGGGTGTTCGCCCGGGTGGTGACCGGTGTGGAGTACCCGCCGAACGCGACGACGGCCGCGGAACGCCGTACCGCGGGCAGTCTGCTGCCCCCCGACGAGACGACCGCGGCGCGTTGGGCGGCGGCCACCATGGAGCTGGGCGCCCTGGTGTGCGGGGCCCGCTCGCCGGCGTGCGAAGCCTGTCCGGTGGCGGCGCGCTGCGCGTGGCGGCTGGCGGGCTCGCCCGCGCACGACGGCCCGCCGCGCAAGGGCCAGACGTACGCCGGCACCGACCGGCAGGTCCGCGGCCGGCTGCTGGCCGTCCTGCGGGCGTCGGCCGGGCCGGTGCCGAAGGCGGCGCTGGACGCGGTGTGGCACGAGCCGGCGCAGCGGGCGCGGGCGCTGGACGGACTGGTCGCGGACGGCCTGGTGGAGCCGCTGGCCGGCGACACGTTCCGGCTGCCCGGCTGACCTGTCCGACCGGCTGACCCGGCAGCCCGATTGACGTACCCGACCGCCCGGCTCGGCCGACCGGCTGACGCGGCGGTCCCCGCCGTCCCGCCCGGCCCGAGGTCCCGAGTGCCCGGCGCGGCGCTCGGCCCCGGCCGCCCCGGCGCCCAGGACCTGGTGCAGACCGCGCTGGTGCGGACGTATCCGCGCTGGGACGACATCGCCGGCAAAGCCCTGGCCGACGCGTACACGCGCCGGGTGATGATCAACACCAGGACCGAGTGGTGGCGCAGCCGCAAGCTGGACGAGGTGCCGACCGGCGAGCTGCCGGACGCCAGCGTCGACGACGGCGCCGAGCAGCGCGCCGATCGGGAGATGCTGCGCGACGTGCTCCGGGTGCTCGCGCCCAAGCAGCGGCAGGTCGTGGTGATGCGCCACTACAGCCAGCTGACCACGGAGGAGACCGCCCGCGCCCTCGGGATGTCCGCGGGTACGGTGAAGAGCACCCTGCACCGCGCGCTGGCCGGGCTGCGGCACGAGCTGGAGCACGGCGGTTACGGCTACACACGCAAGGAGGACGCGTGCGCGGCATAGCCCCCGTCGCCACGGCGTCCGCGCTGCTCGGCGCGTGCGTGGCGGTCGCGGGCTGCGGTACCGACGCGACCGGCGCCCGCCGGGAGGGCCCGGCGCCGAGCGTCAGCATGAAGACCCGGCCCGCCGCGGTCCCCGCCATCGTCTCGGACCCGGGCGCGCTGGCCGGGATGGTCCGCCGGGACACCGGGGTCAGCGCGGGCGTCCGCCGGGACCTGGCGCCGTGCGGCGACGACGGCTACCCGATGGACACCGACGCCGGCGACCTCACCGCGGGCGACGGCCCCGAGCTGGTGGTCAACGTCACCACCTGCGGGGACCGGCTCGGCATCGCGGCCTACGTGTACCGGATGGTCGGCGGCAAGTACCGCTGCGTCTTCGCCGACGAGCACGGCCCGGTGTACGGCAGCGTGGACGACGGGCGGTTGGAGGTGGTGCACGAGGTGTTCCCCAGCGACGACCCGGTGGCGTACCCGACCGGCGAGGAATCGGCGACGTACACCTGGCGCACCGGCCACTTCGTGCAGACCGCCCGCTCCTTCACCGGCTACGGGGCACCGTCGCCGACCGCCTCCCCCGAGCCGACCTTCACCGCGCCGATGCCGCTGCCCAGTTCCGCCCCACTCGATCCGGGGCTGCCCGCGCCCGCCCCGCGGACGGGAACCCAGCCGCAGACGCAGACGGGGACGCAGACAGGGACATGGACGGGGACACAGACGAGGACGGCCGGCGCGGTGCCGCCCGGCCGGGCCGGCGGAACGGTCACCGGCCCGGCCACCCCCGCCGTGGGGGGACACTGACCCCGTGGCCGCCGCCCACGTCCCCCGTGTCCCCCGCGGCACCCACGGCACCCACGGCACCCACGGCACCCACATCCTTTTCGTCGAGGACGACGACGTGATCCGCGAGGCGACCACCCTCGCGCTGGAACGCGACGGCTTCCAGGTGACCGCCGCCCCCGACGGCATCACCGGACTGGCCGCCTTCCGCGGGGACCGGCCGGACCTGGCGCTGCTCGACGTGATGGTGCCGGGCCTGGACGGGGTCAGCCCGTGCCGCCGGATCAGGGACGAGTCGACGGTCCCGGTGATCATGCTGTCCGCGCGGGCCGACTCCATCGACGTCGTGCTGGGCCTGGAGGCCGGCGCGGACGACTACGTGACCAAGCCGTTCGACACCGCCGTGCTGGTGGCCCGGATCCGGGCGGTGCTGCGCAGGTTCCGGGCGACCGCGCGCCCGAGGAGTCCGAGGAGGCGGCCGGGAGCGCGCCGCTGTCCTTCGGCGACATCGCGATCGACCCGGAGGCATGGAGGTCACCCGCGGCGGGGAGCGCCTGGCACTGACCCCGACCGAGATGCGGCTGCTGCTGGAGTTCGCGGGCGCGCCCGGCACCGTACTGTCGCGCGAGCGGCTGCTGGAGCGGGTGTGGGACTACGGGTGGGGCGGCGACACCCGGGTGGTGGACGTTCATGTGCATCGGCTGCGGGCGAAGATCGGCCAGGACCGGCTGGAGACGGTCCGCGGCTTCGGCTACAAGCTGAGGGCCTGATGTCCCCCTCCGCCCCGTCGCCGCGCGGCTTCTTCCGCAGCGGGCTGCGCTGGAAGATCAGCGCGGCCATCGCGCACGAGCTGCGCACCCCGGTCACCGGCCTGGCCACCGCGGCCGAACTGCTGCCGCCCGGCCGCTCTTTGTGGCGTCGCGGTCTTGCCCGCGGCAGGACCGGTACCGCTTGGAGCCGGCGGCGCGTACGCCGGCGGGAGACGCGGGAAGTCCGTCCCGGCACGCCGGGCACAGCGCCGAGGCCACGGCGGAGGTACGTGCCGGCGCCGTGCGGCGATGCGCCGGCACCGCAGCCGACGGGTTCCCTACCACGGCGTCATCGCCAACAACATCCGGCTCCACCACCGCGCCGCCGCCCTCAACCTCCGCTGACCCATCACCCTCGGACTCACCCGGACCAACACCACCTGGCACCTGCCCCCAGCCACCCCATAACGAAAGGGGCCGCCCGGCCTCCGGCCGAACAGCCCCTCACCAAGATTTTCAGCAGTCTTCTAGGCCCCCCCGCTTGGGCGGGCCACCAGGGTGCGGGCCAGCAGCAGGGCGACGTCGTCCTCGGCGGAGCGGCCGGTCAGCATGCCGAGCGGGGCGGGGCCGCTCCCGGGGCCGTCACCGGAACCGCTCCCCGTGCAACTCCCGGGGTCCCGTCCGGCGCCCCGCCCGGGGTTCCGCCGCGCGTCCCGCCCGTTCCACCGTTCCCGCCCGACCGGCGTGCCGATGGTCGCCGCGCAGATCTCCTCCAGGGACGAACCCGACCTGCCGCGGAGGGCAGCGCCCAGCCGGCGCATGCCGTCGTCGAGGTCGGCCTCCCTGGTCTCGATGAGGCCGTCGGTGTACAGCGCGATGACGCTTCCCTCGGGGAGTTCCATCGTGACGGTGTCGTACGCCGTCAGGCCGATGCCGATCGGCGCCCCGACCGGCAGGTCCGGGAAGGTGACGGTGCCGTCCGGGTAGAGCACGGCGGGCGGCGGGTGCCCGGCGCAGGCCATGGTGCAGATCCGGGTGGTGGCGTCGTAGACGACGTACGCGCACGTACCGCCCATGGAGGGGGCCGCTAGGCCCTCGTCGCCGCCGTTCTGCTCGGCGAGCCGGACGACCAGCCGGTCGAGCCGGGACAGCAGCGCGTCGGGGGGCAGGTCGAGGTCGGCGAGAGTGCGGACGACGGTACGGAACTGGCCCATCCGGGCGGCGGCGTTGATGCCGTGCCCGACGACGTCGCCGACCACCAGGCCGACGCGCTTGCCGGGCAGCGGAATGACGTCGAACCAGTCGCCGCCCACGCCTTCGTGTGTGTCGGCCGGCAGGTAGCGGGAGGCGACCTCGACCGCGCCGCCGCCCGAGAGGTACTGCGGCAGCAGGTTGCGCTGGAGGGCGAGGGAGGCGGCGCGCTCCCGGGTGTAGCGGCGGGCGTTGTCCAGACTCAGCGCGGCCCGTCCGACGAGTTCCTCGACCAGCAGCAGGTCGTCGCGGGAGAACGGCGTCCGGTTGGTGGTGCGGATGAACGAGGTCACGCCGAGGACCGTGCCGCGCGCCTGTACGGGGGCGATGATCAGCGAGTGCATCCCGGCGACCCGCACGGCCCTGGCGCGGGCCGGGTCCCGGGCCAGCCAGCTGCCGGGGCCGCTGTCCAGTACCGGTTCGAAGTGGGACCTGCCGGTCGACAGGGTCTCGGTGAAGGGCGACGACGGCGGGATGAAGACGGTCTCCCCGAGGTCCCACAGGGAGCTCGGCAGCCCGGCGTGCACGGAGGTCATGCCGGCCCGGCGCAGCACAAGACTGTCGGTGTCGCGGGGCACGGGCCGCGGGCCGGGCTCCTCGCCGAGCGGGACCCACTCGGCGAGGTCGACCGTGACGTAGTCGGCCAGCAGCGGCACCGCGACCTCGGTCAGCTCCTGGGCGGTCCTGCGGACGTCGAGCGTGGTGCCGATGCGGGCGCCGGCCTGGCCGAGCATGAGGAGGTGCTGGCGGGCGAGGGATTTGCTGATGTCGGTGGCCACGTTGCACACGCCGATCGGCTTGCCGTCGGCGCCGTCGAGGCGGAAGTAGGAGGAGGACAGCACCCGCTCGTCGGTGTCGCCCGGCGCGGTCCACCGGTACTCCCGCTCGATCACCGGGACGCCGGTCTCGATCACGCCGCGCATCGCCGCCTCGATGGTCCTGCCCTCGTAGCCGGGCTGCACCTCGGTCATCCGGCGCCCCAGCCGGTCCCGGCGCAGGATGCCGTCCTGCTGCTCGGCGGCGCTGTTCAGCCAGATGCACCTCAGGTCCATGCCCCAGACGGACAGCCCGACCGGCGAGCGGGCGAGCAGCGCCGCCGTCAGCGAGCTGCGGGCCGGCGGCCAGGGGGACGCGCCCGGCAGGTCGGTGGCGGTCACGAACCAGTCGGTCCGGCCCGCGCCGGACAGCGGGGCCGCCTGGATCAGCGCCGGGACGGTCCGCCCGTCCTTGTGCCGGATGTCCAGCGTTTGCGACCAGGGCTCCCGGATCCGGGCCCGCGCGACCCACGCCGACAGGCCGGGGGTGGTGTCCGCCTGCGTCAGCAGTGCCGTGCCGGAGCGGCCGACCACGTCCTCGGCGCGGTGGCCGAGCAGCCGCTCGGCGCCGTACGTCCAGCCCAGGATGATTCCCTCGCCGTCGATCACCGCGACGGCGGCACCGACCTGGGCGGGTCCCGGTGCCCCTGTGGAGTCGGCCATCACCTGCGTCCCATCGGTCCACGCATCCCTGTCCTCCTGGACAGCCTATGTCACCATAAATGCCTATTGTCCACTGACCGGGGGGTGCGGGCACGGCTCCGGGTCCGCTCCGTCGGCCGGGCGGTACGGCCGCGCGGGCCGGGCTGCGGGCGGTCCGGCCGTACGCGGGGCGCGCGGATTGGTGTACGCGGGCGCCGCGGGCGCGCCAAAAGGCGGCGGCGATGCGCCAATCCTTGGCAGGATCCTGACAATAGGGAAGTGGAGGGGCATGCTCCGGGCAGCTCTCCGTCTCCTGCGAAGGAACCCGAAGGGACACCGCATGCATCGCAAACGCACCGCGCGAGCCGTGCTCACCGTCGCGCTCGCGCTGACCGCGAGCCTGGCGGCGGGGACCGGGTCGGCCAGCGCCGACCCGCCCGCGGTGGGCTCGGGGACGGGGGTGTACGTCGGGCAGGTGCCGCTGACCACGACGAGGTCCGCTGCCACGTACCTCCTGCAGGACCCGACCCGCGGCAACACCAGCACCAGCGACGCCCGCGCCGGCATCGTGACCGACGCCGACAACGTGTGGGGCAACGGGCTGGCCACGAACCGGCAGAGCGCGGCGGTGGACGCGCAGTTCACCGCCGTGGCGATGTGGGACTACCTGAAGCTGACCTTCAGCCGGGTCGGACTGGCCAACGACGGCCGCCCGATCCGCAGCGTCGTGCACTACGGCTCGAACTACGGCAACGCCTTCTGGAGCGACGCCTGCGGCTGCGTGACGTACGGGGACGGCGCCGGCAACACCCGCCCGGTCACCGAGCTGGACATCGGCGCGCACGAGCTCGCGCACGGCCTGACGAGCGCCACCGCCGGGCTCGGCTTCACCGGGGAGGCGGGCGCCCTCAACGAGGCCACCTCGGACATTTTCGCGACCCTGGTGGAGTTCTCCGCGAACCTCCCCGCCGACGTGCCCGACTACTTCATCGGCGAGAAGGCCGACCTGTTCGGGGACGGGACGCCGGTGCGCTACCTGGACCGGCCGTCCCGGGACGGCAGCTCGCCGGACTTCTGGTCGCCCGCGGTGGCCGGCATGGACCCCGGCGCCGGGTCCGGGGTGGGCGACCACTTCTTCTACCTGCTCGCCGAGGGCAGCGGCCGCAAGGTGATCAACGGCATCTCCTACGCCAGCCCGACCGCCGACGGTTCCTCGGTAACCGGGATCGGCCGCGCCGCGGCGGCGGCGATCTGGTACCGGGCGCTGACCGTGTACCTGGCCTCCGACGCCACCTACCACTCCGCGCGGGCCGCCACCCTCAGCGCGGCCGGCGACCTGTACGGGAAGGGCAGCGCCGAGTACGCGGCGGTCGGCGCGGCCTGGACGGGCGTCGACGTGGCATGACGTGACGGGCCGCGGCCGGGTACCGCCTCCGGAGCTGCCGCCGGGTACCGCTTACGGGGGCCCGGGGCCCTGCCGGCCGGGGCGGCGTACGACCGGCGGCGGCCCGCCGCGTCGCACCCGCCGGCCCGGAGCGCGTGACCCGGCGGGAGCCCGCCGGGCCGGCGGGGGTCCGGACCGCTCCGGACCCCCGCCGGCCCGGCCCGGGCGGGCCCGGCGAGCTCCTGCCGGGCCCGCCCGCGCCCGCTCAGACCGCGCCCGCTCAGACCGCGTCCGCCAGGAGCGGCGCGTCCTCCTGCTCCGTGCTCTTGCCCGCCGCGCCCCGCAGCGGCGTCTCGACCAGGAACCAGGCCGCGAGAAAGCCGAGGACACTGACCAGCGCGCCCCAGAAGAACACCACGTGGGTGCCCGAGGCGACCGCGTGGAAGTAGGCGTCCTTCAGGGCCGGCGGGAACTTCGCGATGGTCGCCGGGTCGAGCTGCGCGCCGCCGGAGGTGGCCGTCGAGCCCTTGCCGGACATGCCGTCCTGCACCTTGTGGGCGAAGAGCGCGCCGAACAGCGAGACACCGAACGAGCCGCCGATGGTGCGGAACAGCGTGGCGGAGGAGGAGCCGACGCCCATGTCCTTCATCTCCACGCTGTTCTGCGCCACCAGCATGGTGGTCTGCATGATGCAGCCCATACCGGCGCCGAGGACCGCCATGAACAGACCCGAGGTGAACCGCGAGGTGTGCACGTCCATCGTGGACAGCAGGTAGAGGCCGACGGTCATCAGGCCGCCGCCGACGATCGGGAAGATCTTGTACTTCCCGGTCGAGGTGGTGAAGCGGCCCGCGACCATGGAGACCACCATCATCGCCAGCAGCAACGGGAGCAGCAGCAGCCCGGAGTTGGTGGCGGAGGCGCCCTGGACGGTCTGCTGGTAGAGCGGCAGGAACGTCATCGCGCCGAACATGGTGAAGCCGACCAGGAAGCCGATCAGGGAGATCAGCGAGAAGTTGCCGTTGCGGAAGATGCGCAGCGGCATCACCGGCTCGGCGGCGCGGGTCTCGGCCCACAGGAACGCGGCCAGCGCGGCCAGGCCCAGTACCAGCAGTCCGATGATCTGCACGGAGCCCCACGCGTACTGGGTGCCGCCCCAGGTGGTGAGCAGCACCAGCGAGGTGATGGCGACCGTCAGCAGCGCCGCGCCCAGGTAGTCGATCCGGGCCTGACCGCGCTTCTTCGGCAGGTGCAGCACGATGGTGACCATCGCCAGCGCGACCGCGCCGATCGGCAGGTTGATGTAGAAGCTCCAGCGCCAGCCCCAGTTGTCGGTGATGGAGCCGCCGACCAGGGGGCCGCCGATCATCGCGACGGCCATCACGCCGGCGATCAGGCCCTGGTACTTGCCGCGCTCGCGGGGCGGGATCATCTCGCCGATGATCGCCATCACGCCGACCATCAGACCGCCCGCGCCCAGGCCCTGGATGGCCCGGAAGGTGATCAGCTGGTCCATCGACTGGGAGGCACCGGACATCGCCGAGCCGGCGAGGAACAGCACGATCGAGGTGAGGAAGATGCCCTTGCGGCCGTACATGTCGCCGAGCTTTCCCCAGACCGGGGTGGAGGCGGCGGTGGCCAGGGTGTAGGCGGTGACCACCCAGGAGAGGTGGTCCAGGCCGCCGAGTTCGCCGACGATGGTCGGCATCGCGGTGCCGACGATCATGTTGTCGAGCATCGCCAGCAGCATCGCGATCATCAGGCCCACCATGACCACGCGGACACTGCGCTGACGCGGCTCCTTGCCGTCGGCGCGCGCGACGCCGTCCGGCGTCTTTAACGGCGTTTCGGTCTGGCTCATGACCGGTTACCTCCCCGGGGGAGGGCGGTGGTCCAGCGGTCGTCCGGAGTGGGCCGGCCTGGCCGGCTCCTCCCCACCGCCCCTTACTTGCCGCCCGACTAGTTATCTACGGAAATCAAGTTACGTTCTTTACTAGCCGGGCGTCAAGTAAGTGCGTAAGGTCGCAGGCAGGCCGTACCGTTGGCCTGACATCATGTCCCGCTGTGTACACGGCGTGACGCGTAGTGCAGCAGGAGAGCGACGCCATGGCCACACCGCACCATCCACGCCGGAACGACACCAGGCGCCGCATCCAGGACGTCGCACTGGAGCTCTTCGCCGAGCAGGGATACGAGAAGACCTCGCTCCGGGAGATCGCCGAGCGGCTGGACGTCACCAAGGCCGCGCTGTACTACCACTTCAAGACCAAGGAAGACATCCTGGTCAGCATCGTCGACGACCTGGTCAGGCCGGTCGACGAGCTGATCGTGTGGGCCGAGTCGCAGCCGCACACCCTGGCCACCAAGCAGGAGGTGCTGCGCCGCTACAGCGAGGCGCTGTGGAGCGGGTCGGCGTCCGCGCTCTTCCGGTTCCTCCAGGAGAACCAGGCCAGCGTCCGCGACCTGGCCATCGGCGAGCCGATCAAGGTCCGGCTGGGCAGACTGGGCGAGCTGATCAAGACCCCGGGGGCCTCGATGTCGGCGCAGGTGCGGTGCATGACCGCGCTGGTCACGATGCACGCCGGGATCTTCGCCATGCAGGGCATCGAGGGCGACCCCGAGGAGAAGCGCGCGGCCGTCCTCGAAGTCGCCCTCGATCTTGTCGCCCAGGCGGAGTCGGGTGCCCTGACCGGGTGAATCCGGCCGCGGGCTCGCGACGACTCCTTACGGGTGTACGTCCTTCGGGTGTACGTCCCTCGGGTGTACGTCCCTCGGGTGTACGTCCCTCGGGCGCCCGTCCTTACGGGTGCACGCCGTGCGCGCGCAGGAAGTGCAGCGGCTCGACGGAGGAGCCGTAGTACGGCGTGGTGCGGATCTCGAAGTGCAGGTGCGGGCCGGTCGAGTTGCCGGTCGAGCCGGACACGCCGATCTTCTGGCCGGTGGCCACGTGCTGGCCGACCGAGACGCCGATGTGCGACAGGTGCCCGTACTGCGAGTACGTGCGGTCCGCGTGCTTGATCACGATGTTGTTGCCGTAGGCGCCGCCCCAGCCGGCCGTCACCACGGTGCCGGTGTGCGCGGCGCGCACGGTGGTACCGCTGTTCACCACGAAGTCCTGCCCGGAGTGGGTGTGCGCCCAGTGCGGACCGGCCTGCGCGTAACCCGCGCCCAGGACGTACCCGGTGGTCGGGCTCACCCAGGAGGCGCTTCGCGCCCTGCCGTCGGCCTGCGCCCGCTTCCTGGCGTCCGCGGCGGCCTTGGCCGCCTGCCCGGCGCGCTTGTCGGCGGCCTGCTTCGCGGCCTTCGCCTTGGCGGCCACGACGCCGGCCTTGTCGGCAGCGGCCTGCTGGCCGGTGGCCTGCTGGTGCACGCTCGCGGATATGCCGCTGGTCGCCCCCGTGGCGAGGAAGCCCTCGGGGTGGTGTGCGCCGGCGGCCATGGCCGCCGTCGAGCCCAGCGCGATCGCCGCGACCAGTCCTCCGGTCACCACGGCGACCCGGCCGCGCGTGACGGACTTCGGGGTGCGGTTCTTCATCGTCGAGATCTTGCGCATGGAGAAACAACCTCACAGGGAATGGGGGGTGCAGCGGTTCCGGCTGCGGTCCGTTGCCATCCCTTGGTAACCCGCCCCCGGAGCGGTGACAAGCACCCCCTTTACGAGGCCGGGTCGTAGCCGGGGCGTCCGGCACCACCCGTTCCCAGCCCGGCGAAACATTCCTTTACGCCCGAATTGCCCTCTTCGGCGTATCGCCCGCGCCGGGCCTGCGGGCCCTCGCGCCCCGCCGTCCGCCGCCCTGCGCCGCCGGGCGGACCGGGCGCCGCGGCCCCTCCCCTATTTCCCTTAGTACGTGGCGTGGCTCACGTGCGGCACATCACCGGGCGGCGCTTCGGCGGGCCCCGGCAGCGCGGCGGCGGGCACGGAAAAGCGGTCGGCCCCGGGTTCCTGGGAACCCGGGGCCGACCGCTGTCAGCCGATCAGCGCACCCCGGAGGGTCACGCCTCCTTGGAGAGGTTCGGCGGGCCGCCGGCGGTCTCGACGGGCGGGGCGTCCGCCACCGTGACCTTCTCCTCGCCGCGGAAGGTGAACTTCGCGGTCTCGCCCTCGCCCTCGGCGTCCACCACCACGATGTGGCCGGGGCGCAGCTCGCCGAAGAGGATCTTCTCCGACAGCGAGTCCTCGATCTCCCGCTGGATCGTGCGCCGCAGCGGACGCGCGCCCAGCACCGGGTCGTAGCCGCGCTTGGAGAGCAGCACCTTCGCCTCGGTGCTGAGCTCGATGCCCATGTCGCGGTCGCGGAGCCGCTCGTCCACCCGGCCGATCATCAGGTCGACGATCTGCAGGATGTCCGCCTCGGTGAGCTGCGGGAAGACGATCACGTCGTCCACGCGGTTGAGGAACTCCGGGCGGAAGTGCTGCTTCAGCTCGTCGCTGACCTTGGCCTTCATCCGCTCGTAGTTGGACTTGGTGTCGCCCTGGGCGGCGAAGCCCAGGTTGAAGCCCTTGGAGATGTCCCGGGTGCCGAGGTTGGTGGTCATGATGATCACCGTGTTCTTGAAGTCCACCACGCGGCCCTGGGAGTCGGTCAGCCGACCGTCCTCCAGGATCTGCAACAGGCTGTTGAAGATGTCCGGGTGGGCCTTCTCGACCTCGTCGAAGAGCACGACGGAGAACGGCTTGCGGCGCACCTTCTCGGTGAGCTGGCCGCCCTCCTCGTACCCGACGTAGCCGGGCGGGGAGCCGAAGAGCCGCGAGACGGTGTGCTTCTCGCTGAACTCCGACATGTCGAGGGAGATCAGCGCGTCCTCGTCGCCGAACAGGAACTCGGCGAGCGCCTTGGACAGCTCGGTCTTACCCACGCCGGACGGGCCGGCGAAGATGAACGAGCCACCGGGGCGCTTGGGGTCCTTCAGACCCGCGCGGGTGCGGCGGATGGCCTTGGAGAGCGCCTTGACGGCGTCGCGCTGGCCGATGACGCGCCGGTGCAGCTCGTCCTCCATCCGCAGCAGCCGGGAGGACTCCTCCTCGGTGAGCTTGAAGACCGGGATCCCGGTGGCGGTGGCCAGGACCTCGGCGATCAGCTCGCCGTCGACCTCCGCGACGACGTCCATGTCGCCGGCCTTCCACTCCTTCTCCCGCTTGGTCTTCGCGGCGAGCAGCTGCTTCTCGTTGTCCCGCAGGGACGCGGCCTTCTCGAAGTCCTGCGAGTCGATCGCGGACTCCTTCTCGCGCCGCACCTCGGCGATCTTCTCGTCGAACTCCCGCAGGTCCGGCGGCGCGGTCATCCGGCGGATCCGCATCCGGGAGCCGGCCTCGTCGATCAGGTCGATCGCCTTGTCCGGCAGGAAGCGGTCCGAGATGTAGCGGTCGGCCAGCGTGGCCGCCTGCACCAGGGCCTCATCGGTGATGGACACCCGGTGGTGCGCCTCGTAGCGGTCCCGCAGGCCCTTGAGGATCTCGATGGTGTGCGGCAGCGACGGCTCCGCGACCTGGATGGGCTGGAAGCGGCGCTCCAGGGCCGCGTCCTTCTCCAGGTACTTGCGGTACTCGTCGAGCGTGGTGGCACCGATGGTCTGCAGCTCGCCGCGGGCCAGCATCGGCTTCAGGATGGAGGCGGCGTCGATGGCGCCCTCGGCGGCGCCGGCGCCCACCAGGGTGTGCAGCTCGTCGATGAACAGGATGATGTCGCCGCGGGTGCGGATCTCCTTGAGCACCTTCTTCAGGCGCTCCTCGAAGTCACCGCGGTAACGGGAGCCGGCGACCAGTGCGCCCAGGTCGAGCGTGTACAGCTGCTTGTCCTTGAGCGTCTCGGGCACCTCGCCCTTGACGATCGCCTGGGCCAGTCCCTCGACGACGGCGGTCTTGCCGACGCCGGGCTCACCGATCAGCACCGGGTTGTTCTTGGTGCGGCGGGACAGCACCTGCATGACCCGCTCGATCTCCTTCTCGCGCCCGATGACCGGGTCGAGCTTGGTCTCCCGGGCGGCCTGGGTGAGGTTGCGGCCGAACTGGTCCAGGACGAGCGAGGTCGAGGGGGTGCCCTCGGCCGGCCCGCCGGCCGTGGCCGACTCCTTGCCCGTGGAGTATCCGGACAGCAGCTGGATGACCTGCTGCCTGACGCGGTTGAGGTCGGCGCCCAGCTTCACCAGGACCTGGGCGGCGACGCCCTCGCCCTCGCGGATCAGGCCGAGCAGGATGTGCTCGGTGCCGATGTAGTTGTGGCCGAGCTGAAGGGCCTCGCGGAGCGACAGCTCCAGCACCTTCTTGGCCCGGGGGGTGAAGGGGATGTGACCGGACGGGGCCTGCTGCCCCTGACCGATGATCTCCTCGACCTGCTGACGGACCGCCTCGAGCGAAATCCCGAGGCTCTCCAGGGCCTTAGCGGCGACACCCTCACCCTCGTGGATCAGGCCCAGGAGGATGTGCTCGGTGCCGATGTAGTTGTGGTTGAGCATCCGGGCTTCTTCCTGAGCCAGGACGACAACCCGCCGCGCACGGTCGGTGAACCTCTCGAACATCGTTAATCGCTCCTCAGAGCGGTCGGGCAGTGAGGGGTCGGTCCCCTCCCAGTCCTTCCGCATGCTAGTCCCGCACAGCGGCGCCGCTCGCGTATCACCCCCGCTCGCGCGAGGGAAGCTGCGCTACCGGCTGACGTCACTCCCACAACCTCGATGGTGCGAGACGATGTTCCCGCAGGCCAGGCGAACAGCGTTTTATCCAGTACGCCCGTGGCGAACGCCCGCCCCACCTGCCCGAACACCAGCCCTTGTCACTAGGTACTTCTTACCCTCAGCCGCGGGTATTCCACACCGCGGCGCCACTTCGAGTGCGCTACGGGCGAACAAAGCCGTTCGCCGGGGCGCCGCTTTCCCGTCACTTCGCACATGTCACCCAGAACGGCACGTAACCCCTGCTCCGGGCGGCAGTTGCATACGGCATGGGTTGGTACGAGCACGAGCTGGGCTGGCCGGTCGCCGACGGGCCGCCCCCGGGGCTGGTCACAGGGGTGCGGTTCGACGCACTGGAGGTACCGGCCGAGGCCGGGTTCGCCATGCTGAGCCGGTTCTCCCGGCCGGACCAGCTGGGCCCGGTGGCACTGGACGGCCACCGGATCCGGCTGCTGGTAGCCGCCGGCTCCGCGGAGGCGCTGCCGGGGCTGCTGGAGTGGCTGGAGTGGGGCGGCATCCCGCTGGATCTGACCGCCTTGGGCGCCGGACAGGGGATGCGGGCGCCGGCCCACCCGGAGTGGGCCCGCCGGGAGGCCGCGTACGACCGGTCGGCACCGGTGTGGCTGCGGCCTCCTCGGCCGGGATTCGATGTGGAGGCGACCGTGCCCGCGCCGAGTACCACGGGCGAGGCCGATGGATCGGGGGTGCCCATCGGACTGGCGGCGTTGGTGGCCGCCCTGGCGACGGCCTGCCATCGGATCACGTTGCGCGCGGGCCGCCAGGATCAGCCGTGGGCCTTCTCGTACGCCTCGCGGATGGTCGCCGGGACCCGGCCGCGGTCGTTGACCTCGTAGCCCTTCTCCTTGGCCCATGCCCGGATCTTCGCGGTGTCCGGCCCGGAGGCGCCTCCGGCGCTGCGGGGGGCCTTGGTACGGCTCCGACCGGCGCGGCCACCGGTGCGGCGGCCACTGTCCGTGTACGGGTTGAGCAGCCCGCGGAGCTTGTCGGCATTTTCTGTCGTGAGGTCGATCTCGTACGTCACACCGTCGAGTGCGAACGTCACGGTCTCGTCCGCCTCGCCCCCGTCGAGGTCGTCAACAAGAAGGACCTGAACCTTCTGTGCCACCGGCTTCCCTTTCATCGAAAACGGATTAACGGTAAAAGCAAAGCGCCTTTCCGCGGAAAACACAAACCCCTTGCGCGAAGAGACCGGCCCGGGGTAGCGCGATCCGGACAAACCGGATCACTCAGAGTTGCAGCAGCATGCGGCTGTTGCCCAAGGTGTTCGGTTTCACTCGCTCCAGGTCGAGGAACTCGGCGACGCCCTCGTCATTGGAACGCAGCAGCTCGCCGAACACATCGCCGTCCACCGGGGTCTCGCCGATCTCCACGAAGCCGTGCTTGGCGAAGAAGTCCACTTCGAAGGTGAGGCAGAAAATGCGCCGGACTCCGAGCCAGCGCGCGGTCTGTAGCAACTTGCCCAGCACCGCGTGCCCGACGCCCACGCCGCGCAGCGAGGGGTCCACCGCCAGCGTCCTGACCTCGGCCAGGTCCTCCCACATCACGTGCAGCGCGCCGCAGGCGACCACGGCGGCGTCCTCGTCGCGTTCCGCCACCCAGAACTCCTGGATGTCCTCATAAAGCGTCACGGTCGGCTTGTCCAGCAGGATGCCGTCGCGGACATAGGAGTCCAGCAGGCGCCGTAGGGCGCGGACATCGCCGGTGCGGGCGCGGCGGATGGTGACCTCATTCGACTTCAACGGCATGGGCGGACGCTATCGCCCTTCGGGCTCCGCCTCGCCGGAGGGGTCCACGGACTGGATGATGCGCAATGCGTCCCGCACGGCTTCCCGCTGTTCCGGGGTCATCATGCCGAAGAAGTGGACCAGCGCCTCGGCCCGGTTGTCGCTCGCGGCCCAGCCCTCGTTCATCAGTGCGGCCGAGTATGCGGCTCGCGTGGATACCGCCTCATAGCGATAAGCACGGCCTTCGGCGGAGCGGCGCAGCCACCCCTTCTGCCGCAGGTTGTCCATTACGGTCATCACCGTTGTGTAGGCGATGGAACGGTCCTGCGCCAGGTCCTCCAGTACCTCACGAACCGTGACCGGGCGGTTCCACTCCCACACACGGGTCATCACGACGTCTTCGAGCTCTCCCAGCGGTCGCACCACACGGGAGATACTACGGCCGGATGACCATAAATGCCCTGATAGGGACTTTCAGCGCTCCTCGCCCGCGGCCCGCTCCGCCGCTTCGGCGCGGGCGAACGCGGCGTCGACGGCGGCGTCCTCCTTGGCCTTGTTGGCCCCGCCCTGGTTCTTGATCATCGTCACGATGACCCCGATGAAGAGGACCGCCATCACCAGCGGCGGCACGATCGCGGATACGTAGTCCATACGGTGCAGCGTAGCCGCGGCCCGCGCAGCGCCCTTGCGCGGCCTCCCGGCCGGGGCGGCGGGCGGCACAAGGCCGCGACGCGGGTGTGGTGCGGGGGTGGTGCGCGGCGGCGGGGTGCGGCCCGGGGCCGGGCGGCCCGGACCACACGCCTGGCGCACGCGGTGTCACCTGAACGTGTTCACCGCGGCCTCAGACGCCCCCTCGGACGCCCCCTCAGGCGCTACGGGCCTGGTCCGGTCTGCCGGGTGCAGGACGACGGCGGTGCGGCGGCCAGATCTCCGCGGGGGTGGGGGTGCGGCGGCCCGGGTCCGCCGGGTCCGCCGGGTTCGGCGGGGTCTGCGGGGTCTGCGGCGGCCTCGGGGCGCGCGGGGGCCGCGGCTGCTCGGCCGGCTCCCCCTCGGGCTTCGGCCGGGGCTCGTCGGCGAGGGAGGGCTGAGCGGGCGACGGGCGGGCGGGCAGCAGGGTCAGCAGGCGGCGCGGCGCGGGCATGTGGACCTCCAGACGCGGTCGTACGTCGTTCTCCGCGAGGGTTTCGCAGCGGCGCAGCAGGGCGGTGCGGCGCAGGTGCTCGGGGGCGGCGCAGGCGGTCGAGCGCAGCCGGCGCAGGGCGGCGAGGTCGTCGGGGCCGGGGACGTAGCCGTCGGCGAGGGCGGCGTCGAGCCGCTCCAGGTAGCCGGCCGAGCCGCCGGGCAGGGCGTCCCGGTACCGGCGCAGCTCGGCCAGCAGGAAGGCGCTCAGCCGTTCCGCCTCCCACTCGGCCTCGGCGATGGCCGCCGCGAGCCGCAGACAGTCCTTGACGTACTCGGCGGGGCGGGGCACCGCTGGTACGGCGGCGCTCCGGCTCGGGTGCAGCACCTCCGCGAGAGCGCGCCGCACCACGCGCAGTTCCTCGGCGCTGAACGCCATGCCGCCTCGGGTTCCGTGTGGCGTGGGCATGCATGGACTTTAAGTGCTAAGCCGACAAACTCCCCGTAACCCCCCGAGTCCGGGAGCGTCGGGCTCCGCCGGCCGACCGGCCGCCGCCCGCTCACGCGGTGCCGAACCCGCGCCCGCCCCGGCGGCAGCGGGAGGCGGCGACCCCCGGACCCCCACGCCAGGACGTCGGCGCGGGAACGGGGCCGGGGACATCGCGCACGGGGCCGCACATCGGCCGACCGGGGTGTCAGCCCGCCGCCTCCGCCCCGGGACCCAGAGGGCGGTGCCGCCGCCGGGCACATCCCGCGCCCCGCCGCGGCGGCGGCCGAGGAGGGCGGTCACCGGGTGCCGCCGCCGGGGCGGGCGGGGTCAGGAGGTCGAGACGTTGCGCTCGTAGACCAGGCGGAGGCCGATCAGGGTCAGCCACGGCTCGTGTTCGTCGATCAGCGACGCCTCGCCCAGGACCAGGGGGGCCAGGCCGCCGGTGGCGATGACCGTGACGTCGTCGGGGTCGTCGGCCAGTTCGCGGGCCATCCGTTCGGCGATGCCGTCCGCCTGGCCGGCGAAGCCGTAGAGGATGCCGGACTGCATCGCCTCGATCGTGTTCTTGCCGATGACGCTGCGCGGCCGGGCCAGCTCGATCTTCCGCAGCTGCGCCCCGCGCACGCCCAGCGCGTCCACCGAGATCTCGATGCCCGGCGCGATGGCGCCGCCCACGTACTCGCCGCGCGCCGACACCGCGTCGAAGGTGGTGGCGGTACCGAAGTCGACCACGATGCACGGCCCGCCGTACAGGTGCACCGCGGCCAGCGAGTTGATGATCCGGTCCGAGCCGACCTCCTTGGGGTGGTCGACCAGGATCGGCACCCCGGTCTTCACCCCCGGCTCGACCAGCACCGCGGGCACGTCGCCGTAGTAGCGGCGGGTCACCTCGCGCAGCTCGTGCAGCACCGACGGCACGGTGGAGCAGATCGCGATCCCGTCGATGCCGTCCCCGAGGTCGCCGAGCAGCGGATGCATGCCCATCAGGCCCCGGAGCAGCACCGCCAGCTCGTCGGCGGTACGCCGCGGGTCGGTGGAGATCCGCCAGTGCTCGACGATCTCCTCGCCGTCGAACAGTCCGAGGACCGTGTGGGTGTTGCCGACGTCGATGGTGAGCAGCATCCGCGTCTACTCTTCCGCTCGCAGGTCGAGGCCGATGTCCAGGATCGGGGCGGAGTGGGTGAGCGCCCCCACCGCCAGGTAGTCCACGCCGGTCTCGGCGTAGGCGCGGGCGGTGTCCAGGGTGAGCCGCCCGGAGGACTCCAGGACGGCCCGGCCGGCCACGGCCGCCACCGCCTGCGCGGTCTGCTCCGGGGTGAAGTTGTCCAGCAGGATCAGGTCGGCGCCCGCCTCCAGCACCTCCCGCACCTGCGGCAGGGTGTCCACCTCGACCTCGATGGCCACGTCCGGGAACTCCTCGCGGACCAGCTTGAACGCCTGGGCGACGCCGCCGGCCGCGATCACGTGGTTGTCCTTGACCAGCGCCGCGTCGGACAGCGACATGCGGTGGTTGACGCCGCCGCCGCAGCGGACCGCGTACTTCTCCAGCGCCCGCAGGCCCGGGGTGGTCTTGCGGGTGTCGCGGACCTGCGTGCCCGTGCCCTCCAGGACGTCGGCCCAGGCCCGGGTGGCGGTGGCGATGCCGGACAGCCGGCACAGCAGGTTGAGCGCGCTGCGCTCGGCGGTCAGCAGATCGCGGGTCAGCGAGCGCACGGTGAGCAGCTTCTGCCCGGCGGCCACCCGGTCGCCGTCCTCGACGTGCCGCTCGACCTCGAACTCGGCGGTGCACACCACCGACAGCACCGCCTCGGCGACCCGCAGGCCCGCGACCGTACCGGCCTGGCGGGCGGTGAAGTCGCCGACCGCGACGGCGTCCTCGGGAACGGTCGCCACCGTGGTGACGTCCACGCCCTGGTCGAGGTCCTCCTCGATCGCCAGGTGCGCGACGTCCTCCACCTGGACCGGGTCCAGGCCCGCCGCCGCCAGCAGCTCCGCGAGGTCGGGGTCCAGGCCGCACTCCAGCGGGTCCAGGTCGTACACGTCATGGGCGTCACCGCAGCCGCAGCCGGCACCGCAGCCGCCGGCGGCTTCCGCGGGTGGGCCGAACTGCGGCAGGGGGAGGGAGACAAGCCCAGGGCGGTCGGGGGTGGTCACTGAAGCTCCTTCACTTTCGGGGCGGCGGCCCCATCATCCCCGAATCCGGGGCCGTCGGTGGTACGGACGGCGAGGGTGCGCCCGGGGGTCAGCCGTACCACCAGGTGACGGCCCCACCGCTGGTCGTCACGGTCCGGGCGGTCCTCGCGCCAGTGGCAGCCGCGGGTCTCCTCCCGGCGCCGGGCCGCGGCCACCAGCACCCGGGCGACCAGGCCCAGGTTGGTGGCCTCCCAGGTCTCCACGCACGGCTCGGCGGTCTTGCCGTCCCGGTCGTACGTCTCCGCCGCCGCGGTGTGCAGCCGCTCCAGCGCCCCGGCCGCGGCCGACAGGCTGTCCGCGCTGCGCAGCACGCCGGCGCCCGCGGTCATGATCCGCTGCACCTCGAACCGCGCCTCCGAGGCGAGCAGCGGGCCGGCCACCGGGCCGGGGATGACCGGCTCGCCGGGCGCCGGGCGCTCGGCGAGCACGTCGGCGGCGATCCGCTCGGCGAAGACCAGGCCCTCCAGCAGCGAGTTGGAGGCGAGCCGGTTGGCGCCGTGCACGCCTGTGCAGGCCACCTCGCCGCACGCGTACAGGCCGGGCACGGTGGTTCGGCCGCGCAGGTCCGTGACGACCCCGCCGGAGGCGTAGTGGGCGGCGGGCGCGACCGGGACGGGACGGGTCACCGGGTCGATGCCGTGCGCCCGGCAGGCGGCCAGGATCGTCGGGAAGCGGTGCTCCCACATGTCCGCGCCGAAGTGCCGGGCGTCGAGGAACATGTGCTCGGCGCCGGTCTCCCGCATCCGCCGCATGATGGCCTTGGCCACGATGTCGCGCGGCGCCAGTTCGGCCAGCTCGTGCTGCCCGGTCATGAAGCGCACGCCGTCGGCGTCCACCAGGTGGGCGCCCTCGCCGCGTACCGCCTCCGACACCAGGGGCTGCTGGCCCTCGGCGTCCGCGCCGAGCCACAGCACGGTCGGGTGGAACTGCACGAACTCCAGGTCGCTCACCTCGGCCCCGGCGCGCAGCGCCAGCGCGACGCCGTCGCCGGTGGAGACGGCCGGGTTGGTGGTGGCGGAGAACACCTGGCCCATGCCGCCGGTGGCGAGCACCACCGCGCGGGCCCGGACCGAGCCGACGCCGTCGCGCTGCCCGGCGCCCATCACGTGCAGGGTGACGCCGGCGGTACGGCCCTCGGTGTCGGTCAGCAGGTCCAGGACGAGGGCGTTCTCGACGACGTCGATACGGGCCGCCCGGACCGCGTCGATCAGCGCCCGGGAGACCTCGGCGCCGGTCGCGTCACCACCCGCGTGGGCGATCCGGCGGCGGTGGTGGCCGCCCTCGCGGGTGAGCAGGATGTCGCCGTCCTCGCCGGTGTCGAAGTGCGCGCCGGTCGCGATCAGGTGGCGGACGGCGTCCGGGCCCTCGGTGACCAGCGCGCGTACCGCGTCCCGGTCGCACAGTCCCGCGCCCGCGACGAGGGTGTCGGCGAGGTGCTGCTCCGGGGTGTCGCCCTCGCCGAGCGCGGCGGCGATCCCGCCCTGCGCCCAGCGGGTGGAGCCGTCGTCCAGCTGCGCCTTGGTCACCACGGTGACCTGCGCGCCGGCCGCCGCGCAGCGCAGCGCGACGGTCAGGCCCGCCACTCCGGAGCCGACCACGACCACGTCCGATGCGGTCGCCCAGCCGGGCGCGGGTGCGTGCAGGCGTATGCCGGTACTGGTCATCGGGCGGCTCCGGGTGCGGGGAACTCCAGTGGGACGTTGTCGATCAGCCGGGTGCCGCCGACCGCGGCGGCGACGGCGAGGACGGCGGGGCCGGTGTGGTCGGGCGCGGCTTCGGTGAAGCCGGCGGGGTCGATGAGCGCGAGGTAGTCGACGGCCAGGCCGCTCGCGCCGGCCAGGGACGCGGCGGCGGCCTCGCGGACCGCCGCCGGGCCGCCCGCCAGCGCGTCGCGGCCGGCGAACAGCGCGCGGGACAGGCCCACGGCGTGGGCGCGGTCCTCGGCGTCGAGATAGCGGTTGCGGCTGGACAGCGCCAGGCCGTCGGGCTCCCGTACCGTCGGTACGGCGACGATCTCGGCGGGGAAGTTCAGGTCGGTGACCATCCGGCGGATCAGCGCGAGCTGCTGGGCGTCCTTCTGGCCGAAGAACGCGGCTCCCGGCCGGGTGAGGTGCAGCAGCTTGGCGACGACGGTGAGCATGCCGTCGAAGTGGCCGGGCCGGGAGGCGCCCTCGTAGCGCTCGCCCATCGGGCCGGCGGAGACCCGTACCAGGGGCTGTCCGCCCGGGTAGACCTCGGCCGCGTCGGGGGCGAAGACCAGGTCGGCGCCGGCCTGCTCGGCGAGTTCCACGTCGGCGTCCAGGGTGCGCGGGTAGCGGTCCAGGTCCTCGTTCGGCCCGAACTGGAGCGGGTTGACGAAGACGGTGACGGTGACCAGGCCGCCGCCCGCGCGGGCGCGGGCGGACCGGATGAGCGCGGCGTGGCCCTCGTGGAGGGCGCCCATGGTCATGACCACGGCCGCGGCGGGGGCGAGGTCGCGGGTGTGGTGCACCAGTTCCGTCATCGGCTCATCGGGTCCCATCGTCGGCGAGGGCGCCGAGCAGCGCCGCCGCGTACTCCGCTTTCAGCATGCCGTTGGCCAGCGCGCGGTCCGCGGTGGCGCGGGCCATCGCCACGTAGGAGGCGACGGCCTCCGGGGCGTGCGCCCGCAGTTCCCGCAGGTGGGCGGTGACGGTGCCGGCGTCGCCGCGGGCGACCGGGCCGGTCAGCGCGGCGTCCCCGGAGCGCAGCGCGTTGTCGAGGGCGGCGCCGAGCAGCGGGCCGAGCATCCGGCCGGGTTCGGTGACCCCGGCGGCCCTGAGCAGGTCCATGGACTGCGCCACCAGGGTGACGAGGTGGTTGGCGCCGATGGCCAGGCCCGCGTGGTAGAGCGGGCGGGCGGCCTCCTCGATCCACTCCGGCTCGCCGCCCATCTCGATGACCAGCGCCTCGGCGGCCATCCGCAGCTCGCCCGGCGCAGTGACCCCGAACGAGCAGCCGACCAGGCGCTGGACGTCGACGGGCGTGCCGGTGAAGGTCATCGCCGGGTGCAGCGCCAGCGGCAGGCCGCCGGCGCGCAGCGCGGGGTTCAGGACGGCGGCGCCGTAGCGGCCGGAGGTGTGCACGACGAGCTGGCCCGGCCGTACGGCGCCGGTCTCCGCCAGGCCGTTGACCAGAGCGGGCAGCGCGTCGTCCGGCACGGTCAGCAGGACGAGGTCGCTGCGCCGCAGGACGGCCGCGGGCTCCATCAGCGGCACCCCGGGCAGCAGTGTCCCGGCCCGCCGCCGCGACGCCTCCGACACCCCGGACGCGGCCACCACCCGGTGGCCGGCATTGCGCAGCGCGGCGGCCACCGCCGGCCCGACCCGCCCGGCGCCCACGACCCCCACCGCCAGCCTCGCCGGCTTCTCCTCCACGACCACCACGCCTCCCGCGACGCCTTCTCGTCAATCCTACGCGAACCCGTTGCCGCCAACTGTGGCGGACAAGGGTGACCCCGCGCACGTCCCCCGCCCCGGGCGGGCCGGGCGGCCGGACCGGGGCGGGGGCGCCCGGGGGGACAAGGGGCGCCGGGACGGAGGGGGCGGCCCTGGACCGGGTCCGCCCCGGCGGCCGGTTCCCGGGAAGGGGAGGGGAGGGGAGGCGTCCGACTTGGGGACGAGGCGGGATCGCCCTGCGGGGTGACCCCGGGACGGGCTCCCGTGCCTACGCTGGGTGATGTGCAGCGCGTCTACGACTTCTTCCGGCGACACCCGACGTGGGTCGACAGCTTCTGGGCCGTCGTCCTGCTGGCCGTGTGCGCCGTGTGGGTGGTCGCGGACCAGGGTCTGAGCACGGCGACCCAGGTCGCCGCCGTACCGCTGTCGTTCGCGCTGGCCACCGTCGTGGCGCTGCGCCGCCGGGCCCCGGAACGGATGCTGCTGGTGGCGATCGGCACCGGCCTGGTCCAGCTCGCGCTGAACGTCAGGACCAACCCCGGCGACGCCGCCTTCCTGGCGATCATCTACACCTGCGCGTCGAACGGCCGCCGCTGGTCCTCCCGCCTCGCGCTCACCGCGGGTCTGGCCGCCGCCCCGGTGGCGATGGTCCGCTGGCCGCCGCACGACCAGTACTCCACCATCTGGACGACCCTGCTCCAGACCTTCTTCCTGGCCGTGATCTTCGCGCTGTCCTGGGTCGTCGGCGACCGGCTGCGCACCCGGCGCGCGTACTACGCCGAGCTGGAGGAGCGCAACGCGCGGCTGCACCGGGAGCGCGAGGCGCAGTCCAAGGCCGCCGTCGCCGCCGAGCGGGCCCGGATCGCCCGGGAACTGCACGACGTCGTCGCGCACAACGTCTCGGTGATGGTGGTCCAGGCCGACGGCGCCGCCTACGTGCTGGACGCCGCGCCCGACCAGGCCAAGCAGGCACTGGCCACCATCTCCGCCACCGGCCGGCAGGCCCTCGCCGAGATGCGCCGGCTGCTCGGCCTGCTCCGGGCCGGGGACGACGCGGGCGGCGAGTACGTGCCGCAGCCCGGGGTGGACCAGCTCGGCGATCTGATCGACCAGGTGCGCGGCGCCGGCCTGCCCGTACGGTTCGAGGTGGCCGGCGACGCCCGCCCGCTGTCCAGCGGCGTCGAGCTGACCGCGTACCGCATCGTGCAGGAGGCGCTGACCAACGTCCGCAAGCACGGCGGCGACGGGGCCAGCGCCAACGTCCTGCTGGGCTTCGGCGACGCCGCGCTGGACCTGCTGATCGAGGACGACGGGCGCGGCGCCAGGCACGAGCTGTACGAGCGGGGCGGCCGGGACGGCCTCGGCCAGGGCCTGATCGGCATGCGGGAGCGCATCGGCATGGTCGGCGGCACCCTGGACGCCGGCCCGCGCCCCGGCGGCGGCTTCCGGATCAGCGCGGTCCTGCCGCTGAAGGCGGCCCGATGAACGCCCCCGCGACACCCGCGACACCCGCGCCCGCCCCGGACCCGGCCGGCCGGACCGCTTCCCACCGATCCGGCCGGACCGTTGCAGACCCGACCAGAGGGGTTCCCCAGAAGATGGCGATCCGCGTCATGCTCGTCGACGACCAGGCACTGCTGCGTACCGGCTTCCGGATGGTGCTGGCCGCCCAGCCGGACATGGAGGTCGTGGCCGAGGCGGGCGACGGCGCGCAGGCGCTGGAGATGCTGCGGTCCACCCGGGTGGACGTGGTGCTGATGGACGTCCGGATGCCCCGGATGGACGGGGTGGAGGCGACCCGGCGGATCTGCGGCGGCGACCGCACCCCCGAGGACGGCGACCCCCGGGTGCTGATCCTGACCACCTTCGACCTGGACGAATACGCCTTCACCGGGCTCAAGGCGGGCGCGAGCGGCTTCATGCTCAAGGACGTGCCGCCGGACGAGCTGCTGACCGCGATCCGGGCCGTGCACAGCGGCGACGCGGTGGTCGCCCCGTCCACCACCCGGCGGCTGCTGGACCGCTTCACGCCGATGCTGCCGAATGCCGGGACCGAGGACCGCTACAAGGAGATCGACCGCCTCACCGAGCGGGAGCGGGAGGTGCTGCTGCTGGTCGCGCAGGGTCTGTCGAACGGCGAGATCGCCCGCAAGCTGGTGCTGTCGGAGGCGACCGTGAAGACGCACGTGGGCCGCATCCTCACCAAGCTGAGCCTGCGCGACCGGGTGCAGGCGGTGGTGCTGGCGTACGAGTCGGGGCTGATCAGGGCGGGCGGCGGGCCGTTCTGACCCTCAGGAGGCCGCCTTGGCCGCCGGGCGGTCCGCCAGGACCAGCGCCAGCAGTCCGGGGAAGCGCGCGTCGAACTCCGCCCGCCGCAGCCGGTTGAGGCGCTTGGACCCGATGTCACGCTGCTCGACCAGGCCGGCCGCGCGCAGGGTGTTCAGGTGGTGGCTCAGCGCGGCCTTGCCGACGGGGACGTCGAACGAGCCGCAGGAACGCTCCCAGTCCGCCGAGCCGGCCAGATCGCGGACGAGTTGGACCCGTACCGGATCGGCGAGTGCCGCCAGCACGGTCAGCAGGGGCACGTCGTCGGGGTGGGTGTGCTCGGGGGCGGACCGGTGCGCGCGGGGCGGGGTCATGACGTCCTCCCGTGGGCTGGGGCGGGCGGTCGGTGGGGCCGCAAGCGCTTGCAGCTTCTTGTGGGGAAATTACTCATTGCACAGCGTTCGATCGAAACCATACAGTCTCGGGTGTTCGGTTTCCATTGAACTTAGTTTCTCTTTGAACAGAGTTGACCGGACCAGCCCGGACCAGCCGGAACGGCCCGAGCGGCGCAACAGGGCAGCAGCCAACGGGGAGCACCACATGCACGCCATCGTCTTCGAAGAGCTCGGCGGTCCCGAAGTACTGAAGAGCGTAGACGTACCGCTGCCGGAGCCGGGACCCGGGGAGGTCACCATAGGCGTCGCCTACGCCGGGGTGAGCATCGTCGACGTCCGGGCCCGCGCAGACGGCTACCAGGTGCGGGCCCTGCCGTTCCGGCCCGGCCTTGAGGTCTCCGGGCTGATCCGGGCGGTCGGCGAGGGCGTCACCGGCTTCACCCCGGGCCAGGAGGTGGCCGCCTTCATCAGCGGCGGCGGCTACGCCGAAGTGGTCGTCGCCCCCGCCGCCGCCGTCTTCGCGGTCCCCGACGGGCTGTCGCTGCGGACCGGGGCGACCCTGCCGAACACGCTGCCCACCGCTTACGCGCTGCTCCACGAGGTGGCCCGGCTGCGGGAGGGCGACACCGTACTGGTCCACAACGCCGTCGGCAGCGTCGGCACCGTCGCCGGCCAGCTCGCCCGGATGGGCGGCGCGTCGGCGGTCTACGGGGTGGTGTCCTCGCTCGACAAGGCCGAGCACGCGCTCAAGTCCGGCTACGACCAGGTGTTCACGGCGGACGGCTTCGACGCGGACGTCCGCGAGGCGACCGGCGGCCGGGGCGTGGACATCGCGCTGGACCCGGTGGGCGGCAAGACGTTCCGCCGTACGCTGTCGGTCCTCGCCTGCTTCGGCCGGCTGGTGTCCTTCGGCAACGCCTGCGCCGCCGAACCGTGTCCGACCCGTCCCGGTGACGTGTACCCGCACGGGATCTCCGTCGCCAGGTTCTCCATCCTCGGCATGGCAGCGTCCGACCCGCGGCGGCTGCGCGGGATCGCCGAGCGGGCGTTCCACACCGTCACCGAGGGCGGTGTCGAGCTGCCGGTGAGCGGGGAGTTCGCGCTGGCGGACGCGGCGGCGGCGCACCGGCTGGTCGAGTCCCGGGCGGGCACGGGCAAGCTGCTGCTGCGGGTCTGAGCGAGGAGGCGGGCCGGGGGCGGGCCCGGCGTGAGGGGGGCCGGCGCCGGAACGGGCCGGCACGGGTATGTACGGGCCGGCGCGGGTCGGCGCGGGTATGTACGGGCCGGCGCGAGTCGGTACGGGTATGTACGGGCCGGCGCCGACCGGCGGGGACTGGACACGCCCCGGAGTCCGGCCCGGTCCGGACTCCGGGGCCGGGCGGTCCGCGGGGCCGGTGTCAGGCGGGCGCCGCCTCGACGGCCGTGACGAGGCGGGCGAAGGACGCGGCGGCCTCCCGCACGTCCTGCTCGGTCCACTCCAGCGCGTCGGCCGAGACCGTCACCTCGATCATCGACATCCCCGGCAGGGCGGACCCGGCGAACCGCCCGCGGCCGAAGAGGCTGGTCCGGGTCTGCTCGGCCTGCCGCAGCGACGCCTCGTCGAGTACGGCGGCGGGGTAGGGCAGCCACAGCTGGAACTGGTGGGTGTGCGGCTCCGCCGGGTGGATCCGGGGCCGGTCCAGGCCCCCCGCGGCGAGGCCCTCGCGCAGAGCGCGGGCCACGGGTCCGGCGTGCGCCACGTACGAGGGCAGCCGCGGCAGTTCGTCCCGCAGGCCGGCGAGGGCGGCCAGTGCCGCCGGGAACTGCTGGTGGACCAGGCCGCCGTAGCGGTGCCGCCAGGCCTTGGCCTCCGCGACCAGCTCGGCGGAGCCGCCCAGCGCGGCGCCGGATAGGCCGCGCAGCGACTTGTAGAAGCTGACGTAGACGCTGTCGGCGAGGGCGGCGATCTCGGGCAGCGACCGGCCGAAGTGCGGCGCGGACTCCCACAGCCGGGCGCCGTCGAAGTGCACCACGGCGTCCCGTCCGCGGGCCGCAGCGACGGTCTCCGTCAGCTCGTCCCAGGTCGGCAGGACGAAACCGGCGTCGCGCAGCGGGAGTTCCAGCATCAGCGTGCCGAACGGCTCCTCGAAGCCCCGTATCTCCTCTGCGGTGGCGAGCCGGGGCTCCCGGGTCGGGTACACCGTGCGCAGGCCCGTCACCGCCTGCAGCGCCCCCCGCTCGTGCACCTCGGGGTGCGCCAGCGGGTGCAGGGCGACCACGTGGTTGCCGGTCCGCCCGGCCCACGCCCGCAGCGCGACCTGCTGGGCCATCGTGCCCGTCGGGAAGAACGCGGCGTCCGCGACTCCGAGCAGCCGCGCGACCTCCTCCTCCAGCCGGCGGACCACACCGTCGCCGTAGACGTCCGGTGCCTCGTCCGCCTCCGTGAGCTCCTCGGCGACCGCGGCCAGCCACCCGGCCCGCTCCCGCACCGTGTCGGACCAGCGGCCCGTCAGCACCGGCCCGCACGCCCGAACGGCCGCCTGCCGCCGCGCCTTCTCGCCCTCGTCCATCCCCCGATCGTCCCCCGCGCCCTCCCGCCCGCCGCCACCGGGTCCCCCGGCGCCGCCGTGCCGTGCTGTGGCGCCGGGCGCGGGGTGCCCGAGGGCCTGGGGCTTGCCGGGTGGATCTGCGCGGTGTCGCGGGCCGCGGCACCGCGCACCTGCCGGGTCCTCCTCGGCCGGCGAGACGCCACGCCGCCCCCTCCCGCGCCGTGCGGCCGCGACGCACCGGATCCCGCCACACCGCCCCCGCAGATCCTGACGACCGACCCTAGCCCGCCCGGCGGTGGTTGTTGCGGGGGCCGGCGGACGCCGACCTGCTGCGTTTTTCGACGTACATGCGCTGGTCGGCGCTGTGCAGGATCTCCTCCGCGGTCATGCCGCAGCCGGCCCAGCCGATGCCGAAGCTGGCGCCCACGCGGACCGCGCGGCCGTCGACGCGGATGGGCGGGATGATCGCGTTGCGCAGCCGGACCGCGAGGTCGGCCGCGTCGGCCGGGGCGAGATGGTCGGCGAGAACCACGAACTCGTCACCGCCGAGCCGCGCCACCGTGTCGCCGTCGCGGACCGCGGCGGTCAGCCGGCGGGCGACCTCGATGAGGACGGCGTCGCCCGTGTGGTGCCCGAAGCGGTCGTTGATGGACTTGAAGCCGTCGAGGTCGCAGAAGAGGACGGCGAGCCCCTTGCTCGCACCCTCCTCGTCGGACTCGTCCGGCGCCACCGTGTGTGTATGGGAGTCCAGCGTGTCGAGCGGCGCGGCGAGTTCGTCGGGCCCGTAGCCGTAGCTGAACGCGAACTCGTCGACCCCCCCGGTCTGCGCGGCCGGCACCGCCGTTTCACCGGCGTCCCGGTCGTGCGGGCGGGAGCACAGCCGGGACGACAGCCGGGACCGCAGCTCCGCGCTGTTGGGCAGACCCGTCAGCGAGTCGTGGCTGGCCCGGTGGGCGAGCTGCAGCTCACGGCTCTTGCGCTCCTCGATGTCCTCCACATGCGTCAGCAGGAAACGCGGCCCGTCGGCGGTGTCGGCCACCACCGAGTTCCGCAGCGACGCCCACACATACGTGCCGTCCCGCCGGGCCAGCCGCAGCTCGGCCCGCCCGCCCTCGGCCGAAGTCCGCAGCAGCAGCCCGACATCCTCCGAATGCACCAGATCGGAGAAGGAGTACCGCCGCATCGTCGACGCCGACCGCCCCAGCAGCCGACACAGCGCGTCATTGGCCCGCAGCAGCTTCCCGTGCTGGTCGCCGCCCATCTCCGCGATCGCCATACCGCTCGGCGCGTACTCGAACGCCTGCCGGAAGCTCTCCTCACTGGCCCGCAGCGCCTGCTGGTCCCGCTCCAGCCGGACCAGCGCCCGCTGCATGTTCGCCCGCAACCGGGCGTTGCTGATCGCGATGCCCGCCTGGAAGGCGTACATCTGGAGCGCCTCGCACCCCCAGGGCCCCGGATGCCGGCCGCTGACCGGCCGGTCCACCGAGATCACACCGATCAGCTCGCTGCCGACGCTCTGCGAGGCGTACATGGGCGCGTACAGCCGGTCGCCCGGGTGCCACTCGTCGGGGAAGCGCGGCAGCGGACCCTCGGTGTGCCACTGCGGCACGTCGTCGTCGATGAGCACCCAGCCCTCGGTGTGCGGGATGAACCGCAGCGACCCCCAGCGCTCACCCATCGTCAACCGCCGCTCCCAGGACGTACGGGAGCCCGCCCGGCCGAGCAGCAGCGCCTCGCCCGCCGCACTGCCCGCGAACGCCGCCACGACGAGATCGCCGTCGGGGCGGACCAGATTGACGGCCGCCAGTTCATAACCCAGTCCGCGGACGATCCCGTCGGCGACTGCCTGCAGGGTGTCGGCGAGACTGCGCGCGGTGTTGAGGTCCGCCACGACCTGATGCAGCTGACGCAGTGTCGCGAGACGGACATACGGCTCCGACTCGGTGTCCATGCCCCTCTCCACGCCCTCGACAGCGACTCCTGGTAGTGCGGTGGCCCCGTCCCCAAACCGGTGCGGCCACGGTGTAATTCACACTCTTCCAATTACACCGCAACTGAATCACAGCGAGCTGTGCGTTCGGTACACAGGGTCAACAATTCCTGTCGCTTGTGACCCAAGTCACACCTTCGGGTAATCAGTTGAACACTGAACGTCGAACGCCGTCCTCGGAGGTCCTAGGACCGGACGGTACGCGCCCTGCGACCTCCGTCCGATGCCCGCCTCCCCCACCGACCCGTACCGTGAAGAGCGTGCTTCCGACTCCGCCAGGGCGTCCTCCCGAGCCCGCTACGAGCCACCCCGCCGACCCGGTCGACACCGCTGCCTCCGCCGAGTCCGCCGAGTCCGCCGAGTCCGCCACCACCGACGACTTCCGCGCGGCGATGGCGCGGCTCGCCGCGGGCGTCGTCCTCGTCACCGCGCACGACCCGGAGGACGGGCCGCGCGGCGAGGACGTCGGCATGACCGCCACCGCGTTCCTGTCGGTGTCGCTCGAACCGCCGCTGGTGCTGGTGAGCGTGCGCGTCGGCTCGCGGATGGACGAAGTGCTGGAACGGCAGCCGAGGTGGGCGGTCTCGGTGCTCGGCGAGAGCCAGCGGCACATCGCCGGGCGGTTCGCGATGCGCGGCCGGATCAGCGACCGGCTGCTGTTCGAGGACGTCGCCCACCACCGCGGTGAGCGGTCGGACGCGCCGGTGCTGGGCGGGGCGCTGGCGGCGCTCGAGTGCGAGACCGAGCAGCGGGTGGTGGCCGGCGACCACGCGCTGCTGATCGGCCGGGTGCTGACCGCCCGCACCCCGGGCGCGGAGGGCGGCCCGCTGACGTACTTCCGCGGCCGCTACCGCCACCTGAGCTGACCGCTCGCCGCGGCGGCCGGCGGGGCGGAGCCCGGCGGGACACGGCCCGCGCGGGGGCTGGGGGCTAGTCCCAGCCGCCGCCGCTGCGGCCCCGTTTGGTCTGTCCGCGCTGCTTCTTCACCCGCAGCCGGCGTTCGTTGATCCCGCGCGGGATCTTCGTGGGGCGGCGGGTCTTGGGCGGCGGTGCGGTCGCCTGGGCGAGGATCGCGGTCAGGCGGGCCGCGGCGGCCTCCCGGTTGCGCCACTGCGAGCGGTGCTCGGACGCCTTCACGATCAGGACGCCCTCGGCCGTCAGCCGCCCGGCCAGCCGCTCCAGCGCGCGTTCCTTCCACACCGGCGGCAGCGCCTCGGTGGTCGCCAGGTCGAAGCGCAGCTCCACCTGGCTGTCGCTGGTGTTCACGTGCTGCCCGCCGGGCCCGGACGACCTGGAGAAACGCCAGACCAGCTCGGCCTCCGGCACGGAGACCGAACCGCGGATGACAAGGGGCCCGGACATGCCCCCATGATCCCGCGTCCGTGCCGCCGCGTCACGGGGATAACGGGGATAACGGGAACGGCGGGACGGCGGGGGTGCGGGAGCCGGCAGGGGCGCCGGGATCGGCCGGGGTGCCGGCGGCCCGGGGGTGCGGCGGCCCGGCCGTGTCCGGGGCCCGGCCGGGGACACGCGGACAGGCGGGGCAGACGGTGCAGGCGGGGGCGCCGGTGCAGGCGGGGGCGCCGGAGGGGCAGTGGCGCGGGAAGCCGGGGCAACCTGGCACGGCCGGGAGGGAACCGCGCGATGCCCGGTCCGCGTTCTGACGAATGACGGTACTTTCGTCGGCAACACCAACGACCACATAAGGGGACTTCCCATGGCGGTAAGCCTGTCCAAGGGCGGCAACGTCTCGCTCACCAAAGAGGCGCCCGGCCTGACGGCCGTGACGGTCGGCCTCGGCTGGGACGTCCGGACCACCACCGGCACGGACTTCGACCTCGACGCGAGCGCGATCGCCGTGAACGGCACCGGGAAGGTCTACTCGGACGGCCACTTCGTCTTCTTCAACAACAAGCAGAGCCCGGACCAGACCATCGTCCACACCGGCGACAACCGCACCGGCGAGGGCGAGGGCGACGACGAGCAGATCAACGTCAACCTGGCCGCCCTGCCCGCCGACGTGGACAAGATCGTCTTCCCGGTCTCCATCTACGACGCCGAGACCCGCAGCCAGAACTTCGGCCAGGTCCGCAACGCCTACATCCGCATCATCAACCAGGCCGGCGGCGTCGAGATCGCCCGCTACGACCTGAGCGAGGACGCCGCCGTCGAGACCGCCATGGTCTTCGGCGAGCTCTACCGCAACGGCGCCGAGTGGAAGTTCCGCGCCGTCGGCCAGGGCTACGCCTCCGGCCTGGTGGGCATCGCCACCGACTTCGGCGTCACCCTCTGACGCTCCCTCCGGGGGAGCCGTCCCGCCGGCCCCCGTGCCCCGCCCGCCCCGATGCCGTGCGACGTCCCGCGTCCCGCGTCACGTCCGGCCAGGGGTACGGGGGCCGACCCGCCCGCCCGCGTCTGACACCATCACCCGGTGATCGACCTCGGATACGCCCTGTCCCGCCGCTTTCCCGACCCGCCGCAGACGGACTACCGGCGGGCGGACGTCAAGGCGCTGCGGCACGATCTCTTCTGCGGTGACGTGTATCTCGCCGAGGGCGAGCGGGAGTTGTCCACAGCCTGGGGATGGGTGCCGGTGCTGGACTTCGGGTGGGCGCTGTGCGACATCGTGGAGCGGCTGGACCGGGACCCGCGCGGGAGCCGGGCGGCCCGGCCGCAGTACGCCGAGTTCGACTTCACCGAGTCGACGGACCGGCTGCGGTTCGTCCGGCGGTTCGGGCATGTGGAGGTCACCGCCGACTGGCTGCCGGACGAGGCGCCGCTGGTGCTGCCGTACGGGGGGCTGCGCCGGGAGGCCCGGGACTTCCTGCACGACCTGACCGCCGACCTCACCGACATGCACGAGGGACTGGACGCCAACCCGGTGGTCTGGGACCTGCTGGCCCGCTTCCCGCGGGTCTGACGGGCGGGCCGCGTGTCCGCCCCCGGGATCCGTCCGCCGGATCCGTCCGCCGGATGCGTCCGGCGGGTCCGCCTGGCCGGTACGGCCCGCGTGATGTTCGCCGAGAGCGAACGCGTCGCCCCGGGCGCAGCGCCGCCGGCCCGCCCTGTCACCCGGTCGGCCCCACCCGGCGGCCCCCTGGGGAACTCCTTTACGCTCGCCGAGAGTTCTCAGAGCGCAACCGAACCCCGTCGAGGAGAGACCCGCCATGGCCCTGTGGGACCGCTTCAAGGAATCCGCCCAAGGCATGCAGACCCAGCTCACCGCGAAGAAGAACGACCTCAAGAGCGGCGCCTTCCGCGACGCCAGCATGGCCATGTGCGCCCTGGTGGCCGCCGCCGACGGCTCGGTCGACCCCGCCGAGCGGCAGCGCGTCGCCACGTTGATCGGCACCAACGACGTCCTGCAGAACTTCCCCGCGCTGGACCTCCAGCGCCGCTTCGACGACTACCTCACCAAGCTGACCTCCGACTTCGATTTCGGCAAGGTGGCGATCCTGCAGGAGATCGCCAAGGCGAAGAAGAAGCCCACCGAAGCGCGGGCGGTCATCCAGATCGGTATCGTCATCGGCGGCGCGGACGGTGTCTTCGACAAGTCCGAGCAGGCGGTCGTGCGTGAGGCGTGTTTCGCGGTGGGCCTCGATCCGGCGGAGTTCGACCTCTGAGCGGCTCGGCTGAACCGAACGCCCGCCCGGGACGTGTCATCAGGTGCGGGGGAACCCGGGGTGAGCCGTAGGTGAGCTGTCGAGTCTTCGTCCGGAGGGGCCGTCCGATGCGGGACGACGATGAAACACCGGCTCTGGCGATCTACCAGGTGCTGCGCGCCCGCGGCACAGCCGCCTCGGCGGGGGAACTCGGCAAGGCGGCCGGGCTGGACCAGGATCAGGCCGAGCGCGGTCGGCGCCGGCTGGAGCGGCTCGGCCTGATCCGCGCGCAGGACGGCGTGCTGGAGCCGGTCGACCCGGACACCGCGCTGACCCGGACCATGGAGACCTACCACGCCACCGCCGCCGAGCAGGCGCGCAGCGCGGTGGCGGTCCGGGAGCTCACCGACTCGCTGCTGACGGTCTACCGCCCGGCGGTGGCCCGCGAGGCGTCGCTGGTCGAGGTGGAGTACTACAGCGACCGGCGGCAGAAGGACCGGCTGCTGCGCGAGCTGGACAGCACGGTCCGGCACACTTCGGCCGCGGTGCACCCCGGCCCGGTGGCACCCATGGAGGCGCTGGACGCGTCGGCCCGCCAGGACGCGGAGATGATCGGCCGGGGGGTGCGCAACCGGACGATCCTTCCGCAGTCCGCCGCCCAGCTGCCACACTTCAACCGCCATCTGCGGGAGCTGGCCGAGCTGGGCGTCGAGGTCCGGCTGATCGACCACGCGCCGTACGACCTGATCATCTACGACAGCCAGGTGGCCGTCTTCCTGACCGGCTACCAGCCGCGCGCCGAGTCGCCGCTGATGGTCGTGGTCCGCGGCTCGGCCCTGATCCAGGCGCAGATCTCGGTGTACGAGGACCTGTGGCTGCGCGCGGTCCCGTACGAGCCGGCCGCGCCGGCCGCCGCCCCGGGGGACACCGAGCTCACCCCGCAGGAGCGGATCGCGGTCCGGCTGCTCGCCGAGGGCCTGAGCGACGACCAGATCGCCCGCAGGATGGGCGTCAGCCGCCGTACCGTGCAGCGCGCCGTCACCAAGCTCATGGAGCGGCTCGGCGCGACCAGCCGCTTCGAGGCGGGCATCAAACTGGCTCAGGACCCCGAGTTCGTCCGGGTGATGCGGCGGAAGTAGCCGGGGCGCCGTGACACCGGGGTCCCGGGTCGCCGGGTATCGGGGCCGGGGGGGGTGCCGGGTATCGGGGCGCCGAGGGCGGGGCGACGGGAAGGGAGCCGCCGCCCGGGGCGGCGTGGTCCGGCGCACGGACGCGGGGTGCCGCCCGGCCGGGCGGGGTCGGCCTGGTTGGTGGGGACCAGCGGGCCGTGCCGGTCCCCACCTCCGCCGAAATGGCTCCCCCCGGGAAACCGGGCGAGCGTGCCGGTCGCTGCCATCGGCGGGCCCGGCCGCGGCGACTCGGGGGCGCCGCGTCCGGGAGCACTGGCGGTGCAGCGGCGTTCCGCCGCGGAGGGGAGTTCCGCCGCGAGCATGCCGTATGAGATAACTACCGGACGCCGTACCTCGGCGACTAGCGAGTTTAGCCGCGCCCGGATCCGTCACCGGCCGGTGATCACCCCCGCGAGCTGCGCGTTCTCCACCCTGGGTCACCCTCTGTCCAAAAAGGGACACGTCACGATCTGGACAGCCGCGGCCCCGCGCGCCCGGCCGCGCCGACCGTCCGGGCCCCGCCGGAGCACTCCCGCGCACCGCACGGCGAACCCCTGGCGCGCACAAGGCGGACCGGGGGTGAACGGGCCGGGACGGGGCGGGGCGGGGCGGGGCGGGGCGGGGCCGGCGGGCGCGCGGGGCGCTCGCCGGCACCGCCCGGCTCAGGTCAGCTGTTCCAGACCTGGAACTCCGAGAGCTGTCCGGCCGGCCAGCCGGTGTTCGCCGTGAGGGTCACCCGGAAGTAGCGCTGGGTGGACGCGGGGAACGTGATGGTGACCGTGTCGTTCGTGTTCGGGTCGAAGGTGTAGGTCGCCGACGCCTTGAGGGTGGTGAAGGTGCTGCCGTTGGTGCTGCCCGAGACCGTCAGGGTCTGGTTGCGGGCACCCCAGGCGGCGGGGAGCTGGAGGACGACCCGGCCGGCGCTCTGCGCGGAGCCGAGGTCCACCTGCACCCACTGCGGGAAGGCGTTGTTGGCGCTCTCCCAGTAGCTGTTCTGGTTGTCGTCCGTCACGTTCGACGAGGCGTAGACATCGGCGTGGCTGGACTCGCTGGTGGCCTTGCCGGCCGCCAGGTTGGTGCTGACCGTGCCGGCTCCGGTGCCGGTCAGCGCGACCGTGGTCGGGCTGTTCGACGCGTTGCCGGTGATGGTCAGGCTGCCGGTCCGGGTGCCGGACGCGGTCGGGGTGAACTTCACGCTGACCGCGCAGGAGGCGTTCACCGCGACGGACGTCCCGCAGGTGTTGGTCTGCGAGAAGTCGCCGCTGGTGGAGACCCCGGAGACGGTCGCGGCGGCGGTACCGGTGTTGGTCACCGTGACCGTCTGCGCGCTGCTGGCGGTGTTGAGGGCCTGCGTGGCGAACGTCAGTGAGCCCGGGTTCGTCGACAGCGTCGCCGACGTCGGGTTGGTGCTGCCGCCGCTCGGGAAGACCTCGACGTCCGACAGCTGACCGGCGCTCCAGCCGCTGTTGGCGGTGATGTTGACCCGCAGGTACCGCTCGGTGGCGGCGTTGAAGGTGATCGTCACCGTGTTGTTGTTGGCGTTCGGGTCGAAGGTGTAGCCGGCCGAGCCCACCAGGGTGGAGAAGGCGGAGCCGTCCGTGGAGCCCTGCACCGACAGGGTCTCGGTACGGGTAGCCCAGGCGGTGGCCGGCGGGAGCTTCAGGACGACCTTGCCGACGCTGTAGTTCTGGCCGAGGTCGACCTGCGCCCACTGCGGGAAGGCGCCGTTGGCGCTCTCCCAATAGGTGGAGGCGTCCGCGTCGGTGACGTTGCCGGCGACGTAGACGCCGCTGCTGGAACTCGCCGACGCCGGGCGGCCGGCCGCGATGTCGGTGGAGCTGTCGATGCCGCTGCCGCTCAGGCCGACGGTGGTCGGGCTGTTGTTGGCGTTGCTGGTGACGGTCAGGGTGCCGGTGCGGGCGCCGCCCGCGGTGGGCTTGAACCCGACGGTCACCGTGCAGGACGAACCGACCGCGACGGTGCCGCAGTTGTTGGTCTGGCTGAAGTCACCGGTCACCGAGACGCCGGAGACGGTCGCCGAGGTGGTGCCGGTGTTGCTCACCGTCACCGCCTGGGTGGCGGCCGAGGAGCCGACGACGGTGGCGGCGAAGGACAGGCCGCCCGGGTCGGTGTTGAGGATCGGGCCCGGCGCGGTGCCGTTGCCGGACAGGGTCACCGTGCTGGTGCTGCCGCCCGCGGTGACCGTGAGGGTGCCGGTCCGGCTGCCGGTCGCGGTCGGCACGAACTTCACGCTGACCGTGCAGGAGCCGTTGGCCGGGATCGACGTACCGCAGGTGTTGGTCTGCGAGAAGTCGCCCGTGGCGGCGATCGAGGCGACGGCCGCGGCGGCGTTGGTCGGGTTGGAGACCGTCACGGTCTGCGCCGCGCTGGTCGAACCGGTGGCGACCGAGCCGAAGTTGAGCGCGCCCGGGGTGGCGGTCACGCCCTCGGCCGGGTAGGGCGGGAAGACCGGGGTCGGCCACGGGCCGCAGATCGGCGTACCGGTGATACCGGAGTTGCCGCCGCCGTCCGTCACCGCGAAGTTCCCGCCTTCGCAGCTGTACACCGGGGAGGGCGCGCCCACGCCGGTCGCCGTGACGTTGGTGAACTTCGCGGCGCCGCCGGTCTGTTCCTGGAGGGCGAAGGTACCGGTGCCGGCGATGGTCACGTTGTCCAGGCTGACCCCGCTGACCGTGCCCTCGACCCACTGGACCGCTTCGTACGGGCTCTGCTGGATCAGCGCGTTGCTCACGTTGATCGGGCCGGTGATCGCCCCCTGGCTGCCGTCGAACCACAGCGCGCCGACGCCGAACTGCCAGTTCGGGTCGAGGCTGCCGTCGCGGATCAGGGTGTTGTTGGAGATCGTGGTGGTGCCGACCGGCGTGGAGGTGAAGCGCTGCCCCACGTGGATGCCGCCGCCCTGGGCCAGACCGGTGTCGATCACCCGGTTGCCGCTGACGGTGTTGTCGTGACCGCCGTAGATCGCGATGCCGTTGGCGAGGATCTGCAGCTGCACGTTGTTGTTGGAGATCGTGTCGTTGGCGTCGGCGCCGAGCGCGGAGTCCGCCCAGGTCGCGATGCCGTCGTCACCGGTGTTGCGGATGTCGCTGTTGGTGACCGTCGAGTTGGTGACGCCGCCGTGGAAGTTGATGCCGTCCGCGGTGGTGTCCCGGATCCGGACCCCGCTGAAGGTCAGGCCCGTCATCGGCCCGTCCATCCAGGCGCCGACCTTCTCGTGGTCGATCCAGACGCCGGTCACCGTCGAGTTGCTCAGCGCGCCGCCGATGCCGTTCACCTGGGCGCTGTCGTCGCGCTCCTGGACGTTGCCGAAGATCGCGAAGTTCTGCAGGTGCACGTTGGTGCTGGCCGACGGCGCGGAGTTGCCGTAGAAGCCGGGCGCCGTACCGGTGACCGTCGAATACCACATACCGGCGCCGGCGACCGTCACGTTGTTGACCGCGATGTGGCCCGGGATGTTGTACGTGCCCGGCGGGATCCACACCGTGCCGCCCGGACCGGCCGCGCTGATCGCGGAGTTGAACGCGGCGGTGGAGTCGGCCGCGCCGCTGGCGTCCGCGCCCTTGCTGGTCACCGAGACCGAGCCGGAGGGGGCGGTCAGAGCGGCGCCGACCTGCTCGAAGTCGGCGAAGTCGATCGTGTACGAGGACGCGGTGTCCTCGGCGTCGACCTGCAGCTTGAAGGTGGTGCCCGCCGGATAGGTGGTCGGGAACAGGCGGTGCGTCTCGTCGAAGAAGTGGTGCGGGTTGCTGCCCGGCGAGTTGGTGAACGGGTAACTGCCGTAGTACCAGCTATAGGCGTTGGTCAACGAGAAGTCGGACTGCTTGGTGCCGTTGATGTACAGCGACAGCGGGGCGGTGTAGACCGAGCCGCCCGCGGTGTCCGGGATGCTGTACCGGAAGTCGATCGAGTTGGTGGCCACCGGCGTGGTGAACGTGACGTACTTGCCGGCGCCCTGCAGCGTCACCGCCTTGCGGTACGACGCCTCGTCGGCCAGCTGGCCCTGGGCGTAACTCGGGCCGATGGCGGTCCCGTTGGTGGCGGAGTTCTCCGCCTGCACCTCGACGTACGGCAGGTTCGCGCCGCTGCCGCCGGTGGCGGCGGTGGCGGCGGCCACCGCCGGGGGGACCGTCAGCGCGAAGACGCCGGCGGCGGCGATCAGCGCGGTGGTGCCTCCCACGGCGATCGTTCGCCCTAGGTAGCGCATGGACTGGAACAACTTCTGCTCCTTTCGACATTCGATGCCGGTTCTGCACCGTCGGGTGCCGCCGTGAGGCGGCAGGGGGGAGCGAGGGCACATGGAGCTGACGCGGCACGGAGCACGGTCGGACGCGGTGCTGGCTCCGTGAGCGGATGGGGGGGCGGGGGGGTCCTGGGCTTGGTGCGGCAGTGCGGGCGGTGACGGCGCAAGGGGCACCGTAATCTCACGGACACGGGCGCGCAATATCCAGACGCATCTTTGCTTAATCACTACTTTCCTCCGCAAGATTCGATGTAGGGCGGCGGGGATGCCCTGCCGGAGCCGGCCCGGCGGCCGGGCGGGAGGGGCGCCGCGGCCCCGGGGAGCGCCCCGGCGCCCGGCCCGGGAACGCCGGTCTCCGCTCGCTCGGAATGGCGGTCGCGGGGTGGCCCGGGGCGCGGCGGGGATTTCCGGGCCGACCGGAAAAGCCGGCGGATTCAGCCGGCGGATTCAGCCAGCGGATTCGGCGGCCCGGCATTACCACCGCGCCGCCGCACCCGAGCCCGACGGCGGCTCCCGGGCTCCCCCGACCTGCGCGGACGCGCGGCTTCCGGCCCGGCCGCCCGGCCTGCGGCGGCCCGCCGGGAAAACCGCCGGGGTCAGGCCGGAAAAGCCGCCCGCGGGTGCGGCGGGCGGCGCGCCGGCGCCGCCCGCGGGGATGCCGGAAACCCGGGAAGGGAAAGGGTGCCGCCTGCATTCCCCGCCCGCGCGGCGCCCCGCCCGAGCACACGGCGCCGCCCCCGCCGGGCCCCGGTGACCGGGGGACGGCGAGGGCGGCGGGTGCGGCGGGGGCGGCGGGTGCGGCGAGTGCGGCGGGGGCGGCGGGGGCGCGTGCGGGTGGGCGGGTGGGCGGGGATGCGGCGGGCCGGGGCCGGTCGGGTGGATCCCCGTGGGCGGCGGAGCGGGACCCGGTGCGTTTTGCGCCGCGCAGCGGAGGAGGGAGGCGGCGCGGCGGCGCTACCTGCCCGGCCGCCGGGCCGAGGGGCCCGGCGCCGACCGACGGGAACACGGCGGACCTGCGGGCCGGGCCCCGCGACGCCGCGGGGACCACCCGGGTCCCGGCCGCGTTCGCCGCGATCGCCTGCGACTGGTCGCCGGTCGCGACCGTCGCTGTCCGCGTACCGCTGGTGGCGTCCACCACGGCGACGGCGTCGCTGTTCAGCAGGCCGGTGTAGACGACGGTGTGGACCGTGCCGGCACGGCGTGCGACGGCGTGCCCCCGGTCGCCCGGCCGCTGTCGCGGACGCTCGCGCGCGCCGCTCCATGACCGGTGCCCCGGCCCGTACCGTGACCGGTTCCGCCACCGCCCGCCGCCTGCGCGGGTGTCGACAGGCCGATCCCCGCGAGGGCGAGCGGCACCGCCGCCCACCGCCCGGCCGGCGCTCCGCGCCGACGCCCCGCCAACGAACCCGTACCCGTGCCTGCCCTCACCGCGACCCCCGAGGGAAGAAGAAGCAGGACCCCGACCGCCGCGGCCCGCGGACCGCCCCGATGCCCCAGCGCGCCGGCCACCGGACCCGCCCCCGTACCCCGGCCTGGTGTCCAGTGGACCACCGGCGGCCGGTGCGGACCAGCCGGGGCAAGGCGGGTCGGGGCGGGGCAGGGCGAGGCAAGGCGGGGCGGGGCGGGGCGGCCTACGGACAACCTCCTTCGGGAGCGCCCGGCTTCGGGGTCGCCGGTCAGCGCGGCGTCGTGGCCGCGGGGGCGGCGGGGACCGGCGCCCCGGCGCGGGGCGGCAGGTCGAGGCCGAGGTTCTCGCGCAGGGTGGTGCCGGTGTAGTCGGGGGCGACGATCTTCCGCTTGCGCAGCTCGTGGAGCAGGCCGTTGACGGCGAAGTCGTGCTGCCGGGGGTCGGCGAGGCCGCCGAGCGAGATCACGTCGAGGACGCCGGCCCGGAAGCGCTCCTCGACGGCGTCGGCGAGCTGCTCGGGGGTGCCCGCGACGGCCCAGTGCCCGGTGTCCTGGGCGGCGATGACGAGTTCGCGCAGCGTGTAGCCCTGCCGCGCGTAGCCGGCGAAGATGTCGACCCGACCGCGCCGGCGGTTCACCGAGGTGACGTCGGGCAGCAGGCTCTCCGGCAGCTTCTCGTCGAGCGGGAGGTCCGCCAGGTCGACTCCGCCGCCGAGCATGTCGGCCACCAGGGCGCGCCCGCGTTCGAAGTCGATCGCCTCGCGGCGCTCGCGTACGAGCCGCTGTGCCTCCTCCTCCGTGGCGCCGTACGTGGCGTGCAGCGAGCTGAAGATCAGCGGCAGGCCGCCGGGCCGGCCGAGTTGCCCGGCCTGGGCCCGGATCGTGCGGGTGAAGTCCGCCGCGATGTCGAGGGTGGGCAGCGAGGTGAAGACGATCTCGGCGTAGCGCGCGCCCAGGGCGGTACCCGCCGCGGACTGCCCGGCCTGGATCTGCACCGGGCGGCGCTGCGGCAGCGGTGGGATGTTCAGCGGACCCGCCACGGTGAAGAACCGGCCGGAGTGGTGGATGGGGCGTACCCGGGCGGGGTGCAGCACCGCCTTGCCGTCCGCGCCGACGGTCAGCGCGCCCGGCTCCCAGCTGTCCCACAGCGCGTTGACCACCTCCAGCGTCTCCGCGGCGCGCGCGTAGCGCTCCTCCGGGCTGGGCAGTTCGCCGGGGCCGAAGTTCTCCTCGCCGATCGAGGAGGTCACCAGGTTCCAGGCGGCCCGCCCGTTGCTGACGTGGTCGAGGGTGCCGAACAGCCGGGCCAGGTTGAACGGATGGTGGAACGTGCTGGAGACCGTGGCGATCAGGCCGATCCGCGACGTCACCTGGCTCAGCGCCGAGACGAAGACCAGCGGTTCCTGCGACCCGATCGCCCCCTGGGCGCCGAAGCTGAGCAGGTCGGCGGTGAACAGGGCGTCGATCCTCGCGGCCTCGGCGAGCTTCGCCACCCGTACGGCGGTGTCCAGCGTGGACCTGGTGGGGTCGATCGCCAGGTCGTAGGTCTCCGACGTGCCACCGGCTCCGGTGACGGTTTTCAGCGTCCTGGGGCGCTTCGCGCTCACAACTCGTCCATTCTCGCCGACGCCGCGGGCATCGCCGGTGTCTCGGGGCGGGGGATTGCTCGGGGTGAACGAACAGTTCCGGCACGCCGGACCGGGTTTGGCCGGGCGGCGCCACGGGCACGCGGGCCTGCCGGGGAAGGGGAAACGGGGGAAACGGGAGCGGCGCGGGCCGCCCGGGGCAGACCGGCGCGGACCGTCAGCGACAGAGGGCGGCGTGGGTGCGGCAGAGGTCGACGTGCCGGCGCTTCGTCCGGACCGGCAGCGGAACCGCGGCCCCGACCGGTCCGACGTGCGATGCCCTCACGGTGTGACTCCCGTCGACCTGTCGCCGGCGCCCGACGGCGCCGCGGCGCACGGCCCGCGGAGCCCACGGCTTCGACAAGCCGAGCCGGGCCCCGAGGCCGTGTCACAGTTGGTGCGGAACGAACGTACGTGCCAGGTGGGCGCTCTTGTCAAGACCGGGCTGCCCCGGGCCGCCCCGGCCGGTCCCGCCGCCTGCACGACGGGCGCCGCCCGCCGCCCGCACGACGGGCGCACGCCGGCCGGTCGGTGGCCGGTCGCCGGCCGGTCGCCGGCCGGTCGGTGGCGGATCGCGCCGATCCGTGGCCGGGGCCGCGGGCGTTGGTCCGCCGGCCGCCGCTCTGGCATCACGACCCAAGCGGAACTTCGTTCCGATTGGTGGTGGGGAACGCCGCCTGGAGAGCGGACCCAGCAGGGGGAGAGCGGCACGGTGGACGACGACAGCGGGAGCGGTGGGAGCGGTGGGAGCGGCGCGGGGCACGCGGCCCGGCCCAGGCGGGCCGACGCCCGGCGCAACGAGGAGGACCTGCTCGACGCCGCCGCCGCGATCTTCGTCACGTCGGGGGTCGAGGCACCGGTATGGGACATCGCCGCCAGGGCCGGCGTCGGGACCGGCACGATCTACCGCCACTTCCCGACGCGGGCCGACCTCGTCATCGCCGTCTACCGCCACCAGGTCGACGCCTGCGCCGACGCCGGCCCCGGCCTGCTGGCGGCCGGCCCGACCCCTCATGCCGCGCTGGCGCGTTGGATCGGCCTGTTCGTCGACTTCCTGGTCACCAGGCACGGCCTCGCCGCCGTACTGCAGCCCGACAACGCCGACTTCGCGGCGCTGCACGCCTACTTCCTCGGCCGGCTGCTGCCCGTGTGCGCCGGGCTGCTCGACGCCGCGACCGCCGCCGGCGAGATCCGCCCCGGCGTGGACGCCTACGAACTCCTGCGCGGCGTCGGCAACCTCTGCATCGGCGCCGGCCACGACCCGCGCTACGACGCGCGCCGGCTGGTCGAACTCCTCGTCGCGGGGCTGCGCCTGCCGCGATAGCCGCGCAACGGCGGCAGGCCGGGCCGTAGGCGGCGCCGATCGCGCCCGCAGCGCCGCGACCCCCTGCCGGACCGGTGACGGCCGGTCGGCAGGGGGGCTCGTGGCGCCGCGTCCGGGACTCCGGACCTCACACGGCGGTGATGAGCATGTGCGCCTTGCCGCCGCTGTAAGAGTTCACACCGAGCCCGGGGTGGACGGCCGCGGTCTCCCGGGCGGAGTAGGCGTAGGTGCCGGCGGTCTCCGGGCTGCCCGAGTTGCTCGGCGGGGCGGCGAGATACCTCTCGGCGCGCTGCGGGGTGATCTTCCCGCCCTCGAACGGGTCCGGCAGCGGAATCTCGCCGGGCGGGGCCGCCGCAATGGGTACCTCGGGCTCGCTGTCCTTCTCACCGGCGGGCGACACAGCCGTGATCGACAGCCGCATGACCGCGCCGGCGCTGAATTTCACGGACACCGTAGGGACGCTTGGTGCCGTCCTGCCACGGTTCGGCGGAGGAGACCCCGGGTCCCGCTGAAAGACGGTGACCGCGAACTCCTGCGTCACCGACCGCTTCGTGGAACTTGTGGAAAAGGCGGGCTGCCGCAGGCCGGCCGAGAGATCAGGGAGAGGGGCGTCCGGTTGGCCGCGCCGCCCGGCACCCGCTGCCGGGGCGCCGGGCGGCGCGCCGCCGGGGGCCTACGGCGCCGAGTCCTTCACGTTCGGGCTGAGGGCGTACGCGCGGGTCGGGGAGGTGCTGGCGGCCGGGTGGTCGGAGCTGGTGGGCACGCCGTCGGCGTCCGGTCCTATGACGTCGTTGAAGGTGCTGACCTCGGCGCAGCCCTTGGTATCGCCGAGCTGCTTGCCGGCGCCGCTCAGGGCGGCCCGACCGCCGCCGCCCGGCCCCGCCGGCTCCGTCCCATCGGTCCCGGTCCCGGTCCCGATCCGACCGGCTCCGGGCCTCCGCGATCCGCTGGGGGGCTTCGTCATGGCGACTTCCTCGCACCTTCAGGGCCGGCCGGATCACCGAACGATCAGGAGGTAGGACTTCCGAAAACCGCGGTGGGTTGCATTCTCACCGCCGCTCGATGGGCTTCCCCCGGCGAACAGGTGGCTCAGAAAGCGTGGTCCCCGCACCCGCGGGGCTGTCACCCCCACCGGTCGCTCACGTCAGGTGGCCCGGAGGGCGGTCGGTGCGCCGGGGCGCAGGCGCCGGCCTTCGGGGAACCGTTGGGCGGAGTCGCCCCGGCAGGCGTCAGCCGACCGGGGTGGGCCGCGTGCGGTGCCAGGCTCCGTCCGGGTCGTCGTAGGCGGTGGCGAGGTCCGCGGTGGTGACGGGCAGGTCGGCGAGCCACTCCTGCGGCACGTCGAACGCGTCCGCCAGTTCCTGCGCATGGGGTACGAGCCGGGCCGTGACGGCGTCGACGGCGTCGGGCAGGGCGCGGACCTGGTCGGCGGTCATCCGCTCCGCCGCCAGCAGGTCGCCGGCGGCAGCCGTGACCTGCTGCAGGGCGAAGAGGGTGTGGAGGTCGTCGAGCAGCCGGGCGGCCCGCGGGAGCCGGGCCCGCTGGGCGGCGGTGCGCAGGGCCTGCGCGGCGCGCCGCGCACCGTAGGCGTCCACCAGGCGCAGCGCCGGGCCGGCGGCGGTGTTCCACCGGCCCAGCGGGTCACGGGACGGGCCCCCGCGCAGCCGGGTGCGGGCCCGCTCGTGCCAGAGGTGTTCGGTGGCCGCCAGCAGCTCGGTGAGGAGTTCGGGGTCGGTGACCGGGCGGCCCCGCGGGGCGGGCGGCGCCAGTGGGGGCGCGGTGTGTCCGAAGATCATCTCACCGGCCGCCTTGGCCCAGATGACGAGGTTGTCACCCTCGGCGGTGATCGTGCCCTCGATGTCGACGGCGCGCTCGGAGATCCCGTTGACCTCCAGCAGTCCCTGAGCGCCGCAGCGCTCCCGGGCCTCGGTGGTCAGGTCGCGGCACCGCCAGGTGATCCAGCCCTTGGCCACCGCGATCTCCCGCTCGACGGTCTCCCGCTCGGCCGCCTCCCCGCCGAACCCCCCGTCGCGGACCTGGGAGCACCACGCGGCCACGACTTCCCGGTGCCAGGCCGTCATGGCGTAGGCGGCGGCGAGGGCCCGGGTCAGTGGCGCGGCGTGGCTGTGGTGGGCGAACAGCGGGACCCGTTCGCCCTTCCGGCCGCCGCCGATATGCCGCAGGTGTCCGTACCGTACGGCGACGGTCAGTGCCGTCCGGGTGCCGCCGAGGGCTGCGGCGCTCATGCACAGCTTGCCGGTGGTGACGCGGGCGATGGACCGCAGGAAGCGTTTACGGGGACTGCCGAGCGTACTGCGGAAGGTGCCGTCGGGGTCCAGGCTGCCGTGCCCGGCGGCCAACAGGGCGTCGGCGGGCAGCAAGACCTGGTCGAAGGCGGTCAGGCAGTGGTCCACCGGGGCGCCGACCCGGGTCGGCAGCGGGCGGACGCGTACGCCGGGCAGCGTGCCCTCGGGGCCGCTGAGCGGGACGAGGAAGAGGAAGACGCCGTGGTCGGTGCCGTCGGCGATCAGCCGGGCGGCCACCACCGCCGTCTTCGGACCGCCGGCCGTACTGGTGTTGGGCATGAACTTCTGCGCGCCGGCCGACGGGGTGTGCAGGACGAACGTGCCGTCCGCGGCCTGCAGGGTCGCCGTGGTCTCCATGGCGGCGGCGTCGTTGCCGTGGTCGACCTCGGTGCACAGGAAGGTGCCGAGCTGCCGCATGGAAGTGAACTCGCCCAGGTCACGGGCGCCCGCGGGGCCATGGTCGAGCAGGCTGCCGAGGAAGAGGTTGTAGTGGATGCCGGCCACCGTGGTCAGACCGGCGTCCACCACAGCGGTCCACTCGTGCAGGGCGCTCACCGCCGCCGGATCACGGGCGAAGTCCGCGGGGTCGGCAAGGTGCTCGTTGACCAGCCGGAGGCGTTCGTAGGAAAGGGCGGTCCGCTGTGCCGGGGTGAGGGCGTCGCGGCGCCGGAAGGGCTCGGTGGACACGAGCTTGCGCCAGGGACCGTGCAGGTCGGCGTGTTCGTCTCCGAATAAGGCGCGGGTGAGCTCGTCCCGAGAGTTGGTGATCACACCACCATCAACGCGTCGCAAGATCTTTCCGCCCCACCACATCCGGCCAATCAGCTGACCGGATCCCCGCCCCACCGCCGAGGCCGCACGCACCGGTGCACTGACCCGCGCCCGCACGTGCACGGAGGTCCGCGCGCACCGTCCGCCTCCCTGGATTCCACCTCGCAGGCATCTTCACCCGCCGGCATGATGATCCGGAACAAGGACTCCCGGTGCTCTGTCCGGCTGTCACGGTGCCCGGGTGGCGACGATCTCGGGGGAGCCGATGGGGTCCGGGGCCGGCACCGGGTCGACCGGGGAGCTGCGGCGCCAGGCGGGGAGTCCTGCGACCTAGCCGCGCACAGAATGTGTGTCGGGGCCCTTCCAGGTCCGGTACTCGTGCGGCAGGCACCTGCCGCAGGGGCGGTAGCCGGCCGCGCGGGCCGTTGCCTCGTCGGCGAAGAAGACGCGATTTTTCACGTAGCCGCCGCGGGCCAGTGCGCGCAGTGCGGACGGGCAGTCCAGACGACCGTAGATCCGGTTGGCGCGGTGACCCCCGAGCGTTCCCGGCCGGGTGCTCCGACAGGTCGTCCGGTCGGCTCCGAGAAGGGTGTACGTCGTGGTGTTCACCGGTTCAGCCGGCGTCGTGGAAGACGAGGCCGAGAGTGTGGCGCCGGCCGGGGCGTACGACGGACACACCGTGCCGTACCGGGGCGGCGGACCGGTCGGCGGCGTCGACGCGCCGGGCGAAGGTGTCTCGTGTGTTCGGTGAGATGGTCATGCTGCCGCCTCCAGGGTGAGAAGGATGTTCTTGGCGTCCTTGCCGCCGACGTACTGGCCGGCGGCGCCGTCGGAGCGCACCACCCGGTGGCAGGGCACGACCAGGGGCAGGGGGTTGGTGGCGCAGGCGGTGCCGACGGCGCGGACTGCCCGGGGGCTGCCGGCGGCGAGGGCGACCTGGGCGTAGCTCTGTGTGCTTCCGTAACCGATCTGCCGAAGGTGGCTGAGGACATCGCGGCGGAAGCCCTTGCTCAGCCGCCAGTCCAGCGGGAGGTCGAAGTGTGTGCGGCGGCCGGCGAAGTACGCGTCGATCTGCCGGGCGGGTTCGTCGAGTCGTGCGGGGGCCAGCAGGACGCGCGGGCTGACGGTGTCGGACAGTTGCCGGAGTACCGCCGTGTGGTCCTGGACGGCGTAGGCGATTTTGACCAGGCCCTGCTCGGTGGCTGCCAGGAGGAGGGAGCCGACCGGGGTGTCCACGGTGCGGTAGGCGAGGTCGAGGATGCCCTCCTGCTGTGCCTTCGAGGCCAGGGCCGCCTGCAGGCGCGCCATGGCGTCGTCGTCGTGTCGGGGCAGCGCGGCGAACACGCGCTCGTCCTCGAAATCCGGTGTGCTCGTCACTTGCGGGTCACTCCCGTCTGGTCGGTGTCTGCCGGGTAGGTGCTGCGCAGGGTCTTGATCCCATCGGCCGCCGCCCGGCGTGCGGCGTCGGTGCTGCCGCCCATCAGGGCGGCGATCTCCTTGTACGGCAGCCCGGCGAGGTAGTGATAGGCGACCGACTGCCGCTGCCGGTCGGGGAGCTCTTTCAGCGCCTGCCACAGGTCGCCGTCCCAGTCCTGCGGCCGGCCGGTGCGGCTCAGGCGCTCGGGCAGTTCTTCCACGGGGAGGGGACGCCTGGCATTGGTCCGGGTGACGTCGATCGCCTTGCGATGGGCGACGGTCACCAGCCATGCCTCCATGTTGGTGTCGTCCGGCAGGTCCGGGTAGGCCGTCATCGCTGCCAGAAACGTCTCTGACCAGGCATCGTCCGTGTCGTCCGGACCAAGGACGGCCCGCACGACACGGAGCACCATCGGCCCGTGGTCGGTCACGATCTGCTGGAAGGGTCGCTTCGTCACATCTGGTAAACGCCCCAGCGGTACCGAACGTGAGACCGGTCCTCAGAAAAGTCGACCGGCACCGCCGCGGGCCGGCTGCTCCAGCTCCAGCAGGTGGAGCTTGCGATCGAGGCCGCCGGCGTAGCCCACCAGCTTGCCGTCGGCACCGACCACCCGGTGGCAGGGAATGAGGATGCACAGCGGGTTGCGGCCATTGGCCGCGCCCACCGCCTGAGCCAGCGACGCGTCGCCCAGCCGACGGGCCAGATCACCGTAGGAACGGGTCTCCCCATAGGGAATCAGCTGGAGCAGATCCCACACCCGCTGCTGGAACCCGTCCCCGGCCGGGGCCAGGGGCAATGCGAAGTCGCGTCGGTCGCCGGTGAAGTACTGGTCGAGCTGCCGTCGGAGCTCCTCGAACCCCTCATCGGTTCGCGTGCCCAGCTCCGTCGCCGCGGGGCGCCTGCGGTGGCACTCGAAATACAGGCCGGTCAGCCTGTCGTTCTCGGCGACAACGGTGAGACCGCCGAGCGGCGAGTCAATGATCGTGTGGGTCCTCATGGCAGTGGTTCCTTCCCTGAACCCCGATCCGGGTGAATCGGTCCGCACAGGCCGTAGACGCGCCGGCGGCACGGAACGTGAGACGGGCGCGAAGAGGTCTGTGCCACCGAGCAGGGCCCCACTCCCGCCGGAGGACCGGCCTGCCCACGATGCCCTGACGGGCTGCCTCGATCGCGTCAGGCCAGCGTATGACGTGCTGCTACGGCGCCCGGACTGCCGGCCGCCAATGGACGAATTCCTGAAGCCGCAGGCGTGCATGTGGGCTGCTGTCCGAGCACGGATTCAACACACGTGGCCGCGGAAACCGAAGCGGACTGACGGCAACCAGCAAACGGTGTTTGGTCTGGTCAGCAGGCTGGATCTCGCATCGTCCCAGGTCAGCCCGCTCACCAGATGACTTCAGCTGACCCGCTCTCGGCATACCACCGACAATGACCGGATTGCACCTAAGGTACCGGTATCGAGGCTAGTACTCCAGCAGCACTTCGCTATTCCTGCTGGTCAGGTGCCTGATTGTGAGTGTAGTGGGGTGGCCTTTCGCCGGGTGCGGGATCGGTGGATCCCTGTAGTGTTTGGGTTCGGCTCCGGTAATGGCAGTGGCGGGCGACGGCTTGGTGGTGGCGTCGCCATCTCGACCATCTCAGCGCGTGAACAGCCCTCTGGTGTTGGGGTGTTGGGTGGGGATGGCAAGTTGCCAGCAATTTCCGGACTTCTGCCACGGTGAAGGGCGCGAGGGTGCAGTGATCGTTTCTTCGGTCCCCCTTTCGATGGCCGCTGCGGCCATCGCGGCGAGGAAGGCGTGGGCGAGCATTGCCAGGGTGATGTGGCGGTACCAGCCCGGATACCGACGGACTTCGTACTCGTCCAGGCCGCACTCGTTCTTCGCGGCCTGGAAGCACTCCTCGATCGCCCAGCGCGATCCGGCGATCCGCACCAGCTCGGCGACCGTGACGGCGGTCGGCGCGTAGGCCAGGTAGTAGGCGATCTCCTGGGGCCGCTTGATGCTGCGGCGAGCCAGCACCCAGCGGCGATGCGTGGGCAGATCGCCGTCGAAGAAGTCGATGACCGGAAGTCTTGCCGAGGCCCAGTCGTAGACGCGAGGGCCCTTGGCGCCGTCGCCGGCTGACACGCGCTGCCAGGCATCCTCGGGGGCTTCGGTGATGAGCTGGTCGATGCGCCAGATCCCAGCCAGCGACTTGACCTGCTGTGATTTCGGAACGGCGAGGACATAGCCGACGCCGGCTTCCTCCAGGAAGCGCCGGAATCCCCATTCCTGACCGTAGGCGGAATCGGCGGTCACCCAGCCGATAGGGAGGTCTGAGGCGAGCGCCCGCAGCACCAGACGGCGGGCGAGTTCACCCTTCGTCGCGAACGCCCGGTCTTCGGGGATCTTGGCAGCGCGGCAGCGGTCCGCATCGGCCGTCCAGGACTTGGGCAAGTACAGCTCCCGGTCCACCAGCGCACGGCCTCTGGAGGAGGCATAGGCGGCGAATACCCCGATCTGACAGTTCTCGGTCCGCCCGGCCGTGCCGGAGTACTGCCGTTGCACCCCGGCCGAGGTGACGCCCTTCTTCAGGAACCCAGTGTCGTCGATGATCAGCACACCGTCTGGCCGGCCGAGCTTCTCAGCGACGTATTCCTGCAGGTCATCGCGGATCTCCTCGGGATCCCACCGGGCCCCGGCCAGGAGCCGCTGCAAGCCGTCGGGGGTATTGTGGCCGGCGAACTCGGCGAGCTGCCACCCGTTCTTACGGCCGACCGGTCCCAGCAGGCCGCGAACATAGTCCCGCATCCGCCGCCGTGGCTCCACGCGCGAGAACCTGCCGCCCACACGCAGAAACAGATCCTCAAGTTCCGCTGCCCACAGGCCCGTTCCAAGATCCTCGATCACGCTCAGACCCTGCCCACCCCGGGCTGCCGATCAGCACAAACCCCTCCTTCGGATGAGACTCCCACCGATCCCGCACCCGGCGAAACGCCACCCCACTACACTCACAATCAGGCACCTGACCAGCAGGAATAGCGAAGTGCTGCTGGAGTACTAAGAGGTCAGATCCCATGCGGGCGGCCCCACAGACGTGCGTTCGCAGTCGAGGAGGCAGCGGCGGCCGTCGTCGGTGACCGCGCAGTTCCCGCGCCAGGCATCACCGTGGATCAGACGGACCGGCCAGTCGGCGGAGAGCGTGTCCCACCCGGCACGGAGCCTTTCCCGCTCGCCGGGGAGGAAGGCCCGGCCGGACTCCGGCATCGCCTCGGCCGCTTCGATCCGGTCGCGTGTCCGGACGAACGGGTCGAGAAGCCCGACGGCCAGGCCGAGCCGGTCCTCGTCGGGAAGAGGCAGACCGTGGGGCTGCCGCAGCAGGACGCAGAGGTCGGCCGCGCTCCCCTGGCGGTGTTCCGGCAGCTCGTGCCAGAAAGTGACAGCCCGGCCGCTGACCACGACCGGCTGCCCGATCGCCAGCGGAGACACGGCGGGCAGGCCCTGCCCGCCGAGCCACCTGGCCACGGCGGCTTCGCAAGCGGCTGCGGCTTCCTGACCGGGCCGGGCGATCCGGACGACGACACGGCCCGGGAGCCGCCACAGACCGTTCTCGGCCAGACGGATCGGTTCGGCACCGCCACTCGAAAACCCGGCCGCGCGGGCAGCCGCCCGCAGGACAAGCCACTACTCCTCCACACGGGACGCCATCACACCTGGACGACGGCCGCGATACTCCGCCGCAGATCCGCCACCGCCGGCCGCCTCACAAACGGACGGGCGGCATCCGACAGCCGCCACGAGCCCCAACAGGTGCTTGATCTGTAGCAGGTCTCGGCGGTCATCCCAGGCGGACGCTTCGTACTTCGGACCATTCGTACATGCGGTGGTCGCGGTTGATCCGGATCAGGTCGGCGTGCGTGATCGACGCGTTCGCCGGTCGGATGTCGGTGGCGGCCAGGGCTTCGGCGAACGGGGCGGCGGGGCGGTCGGAGTTGCTGTAGGCGAGGGAGACGTGGGGGACAAAGCCTTCCGCGGTCTCCGGTACTTCGGCGAGGACGTCACCGACGGCGTTCCGGATGGCGTTGCGCAGCCGGGTGACGGGTCCTTGCGGGTGGACCGGTACGAGGAGGGCTTCGGGGTCCACGACCGGGGCGTGCAGGGTGATGTCGAAGGCGGGGAGCGCGGCGAGTCGGAACGCGGCGGCGTCGGCGATCTCCTCGGCCGTGGTCTCGGCCGTTTCTCCCGCAAAGCCGATGCCCTGCATCGTCAGGTGGAGCCAGGCGTCGGGGATGAGGTCAAGCCCCGGCAGCCCGTCGAGGGCCCGGCGGTACTCGGCCGCGAAGCGGCGCACGTCCGGCTGGTCGGCGAAGGTCAGGTGCCAGGTGTAGAACGAGCGGCCCTCGCGCCAGCCCGGCCGCCACCACCAGTGGTCGCGCATGAATCCGGGCACGTGCGGATCGGTCACAGGTACTCCTCCTCGGTCGCCCCCGGCCGGGCGGCAGGGGGAAGTGCGGTCGGCGCTGTTGTCAGGACAGACTGCAACCCGACGGGAGAGCCAGTCGCGATGGAGCGGAGTCCTGGCACCAGTCGGTGAGTTCTGCTCGCGCCCGGACGCCCGCGGCTCCACGCGCCCCCGGCGCGTACCGCATCATCGTGGTGAGTTCCCGCATGCGTCCGATGACGGTGTCGAGTCGCTGCTCGGGCTGTAGTCGGATCACCGGAGCGAGAACCTCCATCACCGCCTCCGGCCGGCCAAGGCCGATGTGGCCCATAGCCTGGCTGATCGAGGTCTGGGCCTCGGTGCCGTACGCGCGCTGCGGCTGCGCCTGCAGATGGGCCAGGGCGCTGTCCGCTTCGGCGAGAGCCGACTCATATCTGCCGATCCGCAGATGAGCGCTGGCGTGGTACTGCTCCTGCCGACCGATGGAGCAGGCAAACAGCCCGCCGATCACGTCTTCGCCCTGGACTGCGCCGCGGGCGGACTCGGCGCGGCGCAGGGCTGCTTCCGTTTCCGCAGTCGCTCCCAGCTTGGACCACGCGTCGGCCTCCTGGCAGGCGAGCAGGGCACCGACCGTCCCGTGGGTGACGTAGGAAGCGCCTCGGCGGGCGTGATTGACCGCGTCGCGCACACGTCCGTCCCAGATGGCGATCTTGCTTCGCGTGGATGCGGTCCAGGCGAGCAGATCCTGGTGGCCGGCCTTCTCGCCGCACAACCAGGCCGTGCGACCGTGCGACCGTGCGTATCGGCGTCGGCGAGATGGCCGAGATCCGAAGACATCCAGGCCAGAAGCGCGCACGCATAGCCGGCGACGACGTAGAGGTCCACGGACTGCCGAGGGCTCTGATGCCCCTCCAAGAGATGGAAGACCCTGTCGCGCAGACGGCGGGTGCGTACGAAGACGCTGACCGCCTCACCGCTGAGATACTCGTTGGCGAGTCGACGGGCTTCAGCGTTCAGTTGCTCCAGCGCAATGTCACCGACGTTGGTCGGATCCGCCCATGCGGCCCAGGCTGCGGACTCCTCAGCTGCCTGGCGTACCGCTTCCGCTCCCGTAGGGCTGTTGAGCCCCGCAGTCGGCACAAGATGCGGCGTGGAGGTCGGCCCGGAGTCGGCGGCTTCCGCGGGTGGAGCCTGGCTCGGGCGAGCCGAGCGGGTCGGCATGGCCCGATGGTCCTCGATGTCGAGGAGTTGATCGACGGAGCAGTCGTACGCCACTGCCATCAAGGAAAGAAGTACCTCTCCCGGCCGGCGGCCTGCGGCCGACGGCCATTTCTCCCACTTGCCGATCAGGGAGGCGTCCGCGGCAACCGCATCGCGCCGATCAGCACCGACCTCGTTGATCCGGTCTGCGGCCTGCTGAGTACTCCAGCCAAGGGTATGCCGCCACGCTTCCCGGGGGCGGAAGCCGAAGCGGGCGCGCATCTCGGATGCAATATCAGCAGGGGTGAAGCCGCCGGACAGCATCTCGTGACGCAGCGCGTCGCGTTCGGATTTACTGCCGGGCTTAGGTCGCTGAGCCATGGCGTGCTCCGGGGGTGCGCGAGGTGCCTGTTGTTTCATCAACCGTACTGAACGGTGAAGCCGGGGCGAAGCCCATTGCCCGGTTCAGCGAGTGGTCCAGCGCCCGGAAAACCGCCCGAGAAGCGATGTTTTCGGAGGTCAGAGCCGTGTCACCGGTACGGAATCTACGGACACCAATGCCCGTGACCGGGCGCCGATTTCAGCGGGATCGTAAGAACACGCCATCCCGCCGGGGCAAGCGTGAGCCGGGGCATCCGACACTGCGGATGCCCCGGCCAGCCCCTCACCGCAGCGACACGGAGCCAACCATGACGACGACTCGCTTCACCGGACGACAGCGCGCCCGCCCTCACGCCGTCCCGGAAGCCGCCGAAGGCCCTGCGTCCCAGGCCCACCCATCGGGTATCCGATGCACCCACTCCGCAGATGGGCAGGACGCCGAGGCCGTCGAAATCTGCAAGCACCTCGTGGGAGAAACGGATTCAGGTAGGCCGGGACAGGAGCACCAAGGGCATTGGGGCCGGAACGTTCGGCACAGGGGTGTCGGCAAGCTCCGGGACTGGGGATTTCCTTCCCTCACTGACAGAGCCGAGCTTCTGATCAGCGAACTGGTCACGAACGCCTGCCAGCACGGCGGCGGTTGTCGAAGTGTCGTCCTGTTCCGGACGGTGAACGGCGTCCGCGTCGAGGTGCGGCAGGCGTCGGGGAGCTCACCCCGTCTGCGTCAAGCGGGTGTTGACGAGGAGCGGGGGCGCGGGATGGTGCTCGTGGACCGGCTCGCCGATGCCTGGGGGGTCGCCCCTGACGGCACGGTCGTGTGGTTCGCCCTCTCCCTGGAGGGCGGGGAGTCATGAGGCGGGGGTGTCCCGTACCGTCGCAGGCATACCGCGGCTCATGCGGGCACCTGCTGACGCAGGTGGCGCAGGGCGTTGTGGGCCGCCGTGGTGATGTCCGGCAGGTGGCGGCCGGCGGTTCCTTCGATGCGTCGGAGCTGGTGGGGCAGCCGCTGGACGGCGGCTTCGCCTACGGCGGCGGCCGGCATGTCGGCCGCACCGTTGCGGTCCCCGGCCCGGAGCCGGACATGGGCGATGGTCACCATGACGATGACACGCCACTGCGGTGCCGCGGCGCCGGCCGGAACCGGGCTGTTCTCGACCAGGCGTATCGCCGCCTCGGTGCAGGCGATTGCGACCAGGCCCCGCAGCCGCACCTCGTGCAGCGCGAAGGGGTCGAACAAGCTGGTGTGTGCCCCCCGGTCCAGGCTGTCCCGGGCTTCGCGCAGGGCGCGGTCGAACAGGTCGGCGTTGCCCGGCGCTCCGGCGGCGCGGGCCAGAAGGGGAAGGACGGCGACCCGGGTGTCGAGGTCGGGTGCCAGGGCGGCGGCGTGGGCGAGGCGGTCGACCGCGGCTCCGCGCAGGCCGGCCTTGCGCAGTTCGTTGCCGTGCATGCGCAGGGCGTGGGAGCCGAGGCCCGGGTCGGCGACGAAGTCCGCGATGGGCAGGGCCTTGCCCGTCCAGTGGGCGGCGGTGGCCAGGCGTTCCTCGGGCGGGATGTCGCCGAGGGCGACACCCAGCCCGGCCTGGCTGATCCCGTTCGCCGCCCGGTAGAAGCGCAGGATGCGGCCGAGGTTCCGACCGGCGAGGACGGCCTGGGCCTCCGGGGTCGCCCAACGCCACTGCCGTACCGGGACGTACCCTGCCGGGACGCGCGTTGCCGGGTCGCGGCCCATGCCGGGTCAGAGCCGCCCGTGCCGGGTGAGGATCGACTGCTTGTAGCGGTCGGACATGGCCAGACCCGGTACGTCGCCGACGGCGTGCAGTCCCATCGGCTTGTGCTCGTGGCTGGCCACCGGCTCCCGGTACGGCCCCCGCACCGTACAGCCGCAGGTCACGATCAGGTCCCGCCGGCCGGGAACCGGCTCGTAGACCCACACCCCGCCGTCGACGAGGCTGCCGGCCTCGACCTGCCAGCCGGTCTCCTCAAGGACCTCCCGCTCCACCGCGGACTCCGGCGACACGTCGGCCGGCTCGCCGGTGTCCTGGGCGCTGATCTCCAACCGGCCGCCCGGGAGTTCCCACTCGGCGCGCTCGTTCTCCAGCAGGAACACACGGCCTTCGCCGTCGAAGACGACGGCCTTGACAGACACCGGCCACAAAGGCGGCTTGTACGACGGCATGACAGTCCTCGCAGCATGACGGGGCCTCGGACCGCAGCACGCGACAGACATCATCGGCCCGGTGCACAACGGCGCAGTCCGAGAACACCCCCCTTCTCCGCCCCTGCCCTCCACGACGGGACAACGCTCATGAGCACGCCAGCACCCCCGACCAGCACGAACCCAACCAACCCCACCGGCCCGAAGACCACCACGGCGACGCATACGGCGGACACGACGCACGGACAGGCACGACGGCGCTGCGGGCAGCCTTCCCCCAGGAGCGCCGGGCCGGGCACGTGGACCATGACGACACCGGAGGGGGTCACGGTCTCCGGACACCTGCCCGCATGGGCACAGGACGACCCGAGCCGGACCGGCGTACCACTGCGGCTGCTCCCGATCCGCCTGGCCGACATCAGCCACCAGGCCCACTTCCCCGGCCAGACGATGCAGGTCGTGGCTCCCGACGCCCACGGCGCAGCCGGGGAGGAAACCCTCTTCGATGCCGTCGTCGAGTGCTGCCCCTACGCCGAACACCCCGAGCCCCGCGTCCCCGTCGCCAACATCCAGGTCCACCCCGAGCACTGGATCCTCGGCCTCACACCCGACGGCCTCGCCGACCTCGCCTCACAACTGCGCCGGCAGGCCGACCGCCTCGACAACGACGTACGCCCCGCCCTCATCACGGCCCGCACCGACTGGGCCCGACACCACCCGCCAGCCCCCACCCCCACCTGAACACCGCTCCTCGTCGCCGCCACTCCGCTCCCCCATCACAACGACAAGGGGAAAGATTCGTGTCCACCCACTTCCTGTCCCGGAGCATCGACCCGGGGGAGTCGGCCCGCGCCCTGTACGCCGCCGAACTGCGCTTCCACCGCGAACAGGCCGGACTCAGCCTGAGAGAACTGGCGCAGCTGCTGCACCTGTCGGTCTCCCACCTGTCCAACCTGGAGACCGGACGGCGCCGCATCCAGCCCGACATCGCGCAGCGCCTGGACGTCATCTACGGCACCAACGGCTTCTTCACCCGCAACCTCCCCGCCGCCCGCTCACCCCACCCCCAACCACACCTCGAACTCGACTACCTCCACCAGCACGCCACCGAAATCCGCCAATGGGCACCCACCCGCATCCCCGACCCCCTCCAAACCCCCGCCTACGCCCACGCACTCCACACCACCCGCAGCCCGCTACCCGCCCCGGAACCACCCGCGCCGCCCGACGCGAAACCCCGCCCCCTCACCAGCCCCAACCCGCCGCTCTACTGGGTGATCCTCGGCGAAGCCGCCCTCCACCACCACACCGGCAACCGCGACACCATGGCCGGCCAGCTCACCCACCTCGCCGACCTCGCCGACCAGCACCGCATCCTGCTGCAAATCCTCCCCTTCGCCTGCGGACCCCACCCCGGCGCCGACGGCGCCCTGACACTGATGGCCTTCCCCGACACCCAGCCTGTCGCCCACCTCACCGCCATGGACGCCCACGCCCTCATCGACACACCCGACGCCGTCCGGCACTACCACCGAACCTTCGAAACCCTCGCCGCCACCGCCCTCCCACCCCACCAAACCCACACCCTTCTCCACACCACCCACCACCACCATCGCGCCACCGCCCAGTCCTGAACAGCGACCACCACGCGCGCTCCACCCGCCCACGACCCTCGCACCGGGAACCCGAAGCCGCAGCCTGGGTCCCGCGAGGAATCCGACCGCGCCGAACACGCCCTCGCCCAGATGATCGGCCTCACGGCTTCCCGGTTCAGCAGCACCACGACCCCGCCAACCGGTCATCCGGGACTGTCCCGGCCAGCAGGCTGACGGCCGGGTGCGCCGGGTGATCCGGGCATCAGCCGGGCCCCTGGGTCTGTCCAGCCGACGCCGCCGACCCCCAGGACTGGCCCTACGAAGAGAAGGTGATGGGCTGGGCCGCCTGGTCCATCGACACCGGCCACTCCTACGCCACCACCGGCCGCCAGGACTGGCCCGGCGAGTCCGGCTTCTCCTCCGCCGGCTTCCAGCCCGCCTGGTGGCTCACCCCCGCACAGCGCAGCGAGATCAAGCCCCCGCTGAACACCTTCTGCACCGCCGCCAACGCCTGCGACGTCAACAACTCGCCCCCCTGCGAGACCCAGCACATCGACGGCTGCGACCAACTCCACTGGTGGAACGCCCAGAACACCGTCTGGAAGACGGACTGCGCCGACACCTGCGGCCACGAGAGCATCAAATACCTCACCCTGCGCGCCGAACCCGGCCGCGGCACCCGCCTCCAGTACGGCGAACCCGACTGCGAGAGCCCCCCTGCGGGCGCCGTCGTCGTCCACTCAGTGCCCAACGGAACACCCACGTGGAGCGATACCTGCGGCAACGCGACATCCTCCGGGTCCTTCCAATTCACCTTCTACCCCGACTCCTCGGGCCAGTACGAGGCCAAGAGCGATCTCCATCAGATAGGCGGCGGCTACCAGGGCCACTTCTGGTACGCACACGACCGCGACAAGACCGCCCTCGGCGGTGACGGCGGGCGCATGACCGTCCTGGGAACCTGGTCGATGAGCGGCCCGGTCGCCGCGAAGCAGGCCGAGGTCCTCGTACACATCCCCGACACGGGAGCACAGACCAAACAAGCCGTCTACCAGATCGAGACCGCCTTCGGCACCGTCAAGCGCACGCTCGACCAGAGCGCTCACGCGGACAACGACTGGCTCGTCCTCGGCGCCTACCGCTTCAACAACAAGACGCCGCAGGTCAGTCTCTCAAACACGGTGAGCAGCGGGAACGGGGACGACGACGTCGCGTACGACGCCGTCGCCTTCCTGCCCGGCGACTTCGGTGTGCCCGACGGCCCGGCGATCGACCTCACCCTCCCCAATGCCGACGCCACCAGCCCCAACCCCGATCAGAAGGTCCAGCAGCCGAGCCACAACGTCACCCCTCCCCTGAGCCAGTCCGGCGCCTCCGCCGAACGCGTGGCCGGAAAGGCTGCCGCGAAGCCGCAATGCGGACCGGTGGAGAACGGCGCGCAGGCGTGCATGGGACCGTCACTCGCCGAGACCTCCGACCGCGCCGCCGCGGCCCGCGTCGCCCCACTGGACGCCGACGACTGGTGCAACTCTGAGGACCCCAAGCCGTACGCGACCCGGTTCAGGGAGTGCGACCACCGCATCGTGCCCGGATACATGCGCCTGGACGGGGAGGACCAGGCGGTGGTGAGCTTCCATTTCCACCGCGAACTGCTGCTGGACGACTCCGCCGGGACCTTCCACGAGGTCCTGTCCATCACCCCGTATTTCTGGGGAGGGCCGGTTGCCATGGTCAACATGCATATGGACCGGCATCTGTGCGGGTCCGGCTGCGCACCTGACAACTCCGCCTCGTGGGACGGCCAGCCGTCCTGGACACCCGGCGACACCCACGTCGCCACGCTCACCACCGAATACACGTGGGACAACTCCAAGGCGGGTGGAGCCCTCTTCCTCAAGCCGGACTTCCAACTCTCCGCGGACATCATCCCCGCAGCGGGCTACCCGAACGTCCCGACGGTCGGCTACCAGTTCAGCCTGGACAACCCGACCAGACTCGACGAAGTCCGCTGCGACACCGTCATCGACACCGCCGGCGGCTGCGTGTTCGTCAACTACGCCCCGACCTACACGTTCAACGCGGGCAAGTTCCCGCAGGCCGCCGCGCACGCCTGGCTCGTGCAGACCGAGCTGCTGCCACAGCCGGGACTCCCGGCCACGCCGCTGTACTACCTGCCCGGTGGCCGCGACGAGCAGAACAGGGATGTGGTCTGCGACGAGGAAGGGTGGGCCGCCGCCAACGGAGACCCCGCGGCGCTGAGCAGCCCGAACGACACACTGAACTGCGACGAGTTCTCCTTCAACGCCACCTACAACAGCGGGGGCATGCCCGCCTCATTGGGCGGGCTGAATCCCGTGTCCTCCGGCAGCGAGTGCCTGCAGACGTACGCGAAGAACGTGAACGGGACCGTTCACCTGTACAACATCGGCGGCTACGCCCCACAGTGGTCGGAGGTGTGCGGCCGCTCATCGATATCAGGAAGCCAGAACAGCGGCTCGGCGGGCGGGCTGAGTAGCTTCTTCAGCAACCTGCGGCTGATGAACGGGGACGCCTTTCTCCTCGACACCGGGATGACCTCCAACTGCGCTCCGGTCGGCCGATCCCTCACCTGCACGATGACCCTGCGTCCGTGACGCACCGCAGTGGGCTGCCGGCCAAGCCGGCGGCCCACCGCGGATGTCGGCGAACGGCTCCGGAGCCGCCTGCCTACTCGGGTCGGAGCGGCCGCCAGCTCGACGGGATCCGATCCCGCACCCGGATGTCGTGCCACGACAGCCAGCCGTCGGCGACCCCGGGCACCAGGATCCCCCGGCCTGCTCCCCCGTGGAGTTCGTCGGCCACGCCCTCGATCCACTCGGCGAACGTTTCGCCCGATTCCTCCGGCTCGGTGAACTCGCCAGCATGGACATTCCACCCCAGCTGCCCTGTCGGTACATCGATGAAGTTCCAGAGGCGCGGCTCAGCCGTCGACATCGCACACGCGGGAACCCACGGACGCGGACCCATCTCCTCGGCTTCGAGGATGGCCGACAGCGCCTGATCACGACACCGGACCGCATCCATCGGCGGGAACACGTCATAGCCCCGGAGGATCCGTAGGCGAGGACCGCTGCCACGGCCCCCGACATGGCGCGACCACAACGCCAGCAATTCCGGCGGCAGTTCCCCCAGGGCATCCTCCGCCGCGGCGACCTCGGACGGCTCGGCCGGGCCGGGCAGCGTCGCGTGCGACTGCGGCGCATGCACCCCCAGCCACTCCTCGATGCGCCCCCAGGCGGCTGTCGTCCGCTCCGCACGAGACGGGTCGTAGTCCATGCCCCGATGCTAGTCGCCGCGCCAGCAGATGAAGGTGCGGATCAAGGTTCACCGCCTCGAGTTCTCCCGCGAGCCGGTGGCGGCCGTCCAGCCTCCCGGACCCTGGGTGGGTCAGGCATTGCCGAACGGATGGGCCACCGCGAGCAGCCACCCTGCGCTATTCCATCCCGACCGCGCCCATGAGCAGCGTGTTGCCGAGCTGCGCGGCCGCATCGGCGACCCCATACAGGCCGACGCATTCCCAGCACCACGGGCGTTGGCACATTGCCACAATTCGGTAGGCCGTAGAGACCGCCGTCGGCTGCCCCCTCAGGCACCTATCTGCACGCTCGCTGCACGGATGGCCACCGCTCGGCCACCGTAACAACGACCGCACACCCCAGAGCTGAGGCCGAGACCAGTAAAGACGCAGCTCAGAGCCCCTCTCGAGCAAGATCCGTCACAGATCCGAAACCTGCGACCAACGCACTGCGATGCGCAGACCTCACGTGCCCGATTCGCCCGAATCCCAAGGTCGTCCGAAACACAAAACCCCAGGTCAAGGCCTTGACATGGAGTTGACCATGGAGCCCCCTGTCGGGTTCGAACCGACGACCCCCGCTTTACAAGAGCGGTGCTCTGGCCAGCTGAGCTAAGGAGGCACAGCGGCATTGTACCGGGCGGGGGTGGTGGGGTGGGCGGGGACAAGAGGGCGCGCGGGCGGGCCCCGGAAGAGGCGAGGTCCTGCGGAGCAGGAACGGGAGGCGGGAGCCGGCGGCCGGGGGAAGTGAGGAGCCGGCAGGCCGGGGGCGGGGGAAGCAGGAGCCCCGCGGGCCGGGGCCGCGGGAAGCAGGAGCTCGGGGGACGGGGCAAGGAAGCCCATGCGGGCTGGTGACAAGGTGGCGGTGGGGGCGTACCGTCTCGGGGGTCTGGCGGCGAAGGCCGCCGGGCCGGGAAAACAAGAACGCACGAACGCTCGTGCCTCCTTTACTCGGATCGTCCGGCACGTTCCTGCCGGTGAAGGGACTGCAACAGTCATGGCTACTGTCACGTTCGACAAGGCGACCCGGATCTACCCGGGTGGCGACAAGCCCGCGGTGGACGGGCTCGAGATCGAGGTCGGGGACGGCGAGTTCCTGGTGCTGGTCGGGCCGTCCGGCTGCGGCAAGTCGACCTCGTTGCGCATGCTGGCCGGGCTGGAGGACGTCAACGCCGGCGCCATCCGGATCGGCGAGCGCGACGTCACGCACCTGCCCCCGAAGGACCGGGACATCGCGATGGTGTTCCAGAACTACGCGCTGTACCCGCACATGACGGTCGCCGACAACATGGGCTTCGCCCTGAAGATCGCCGGCGTCAACAAGTCCGAGATCCGCCGCCGGGTCGAGGAAGCCGCCAAGATCCTGGACCTCACCGAGTACCTGGCGCGCAAGCCGAAGGCGCTGTCCGGTGGTCAGCGGCAGCGTGTCGCGATGGGCCGGGCGATCGTCCGCGAGCCGCAGGTCTTCCTGATGGACGAGCCGCTGTCGAACCTCGACGCCAAGCTGCGTGTGCAGACCCGTACCCAGATCGCCAGCCTGCAGCGGCGCCTGGGCGTCACCACCGTCTACGTCACCCACGACCAGGTCGAGGCCATGACGATGGGCGACCGCGTGGCGGTGCTCAAGGACGGCCTGCTCCAGCAGGTGGACAGCCCGCGCAACATGTACGACAAGCCGGCCAACCTCTTCGTCGCGGGCTTCATCGGCTCCCCGGCGATGAACCTGATCGAGGTCCCGATCACCGACGGCGGCGTCGAGTTCGGCAACACGGTGGTGAACGTGTCGCGCGACGCGGTGCAGGCCGCCGCCGACAAGGGCGACCGCACGGTCTTCGTCGGCGTCCGCCCCGAGCACTTCGACATCGCCAGCGGCGAGGGCGCCGGCCTGTCCAAGGACGCGCCCGCGGGCCTGGCGATCACCGTCAACGTGGTCGAGGAACTCGGCGCCGACGGCTACGTCTACGGTTCCGCGGACGTCAACGGCGAGACCAAGGACGTGGTCATCCGCGTCGGCGGCCGTTCCATCCCGGACAAGGGCTCCGTGCTGCACGTGGTGCCGCGGGCCGGTGAGACCCACGTCTTCGCCGCGTCCTCCGGCGAGCGCCTCAGCGACTGACGCCTCCGCGCCACGGTCGAGCACCTCGGCGGGCCGGTCCGTACCCACGCGGTACGGACCGGCCCGCCGTCGTACGCCCTGCCGCGTACGCCGGACGTCCGGTGCGTCCGGGGGGTCGGTGCGTCCGGGGGGTCGGTGCGTCCGGGGGGTCGGTGCGTCCGGGGCCGGGGAGGCCCGGGGCGTCCGGGGCGCAGGGGGCCCGCCAGCACCCGCCATACGCGCCCGGCCCCGCACCCGGCCCCGCACCCGCACCGGAACGCGCCCGCACGCCTGTACGCCGCACCCCGCGCCCAACCCACCCCCATATCCACAGATATAGGGCCTTTCGAGTGTTCCGTTCGCCCGTACGTCAATACCCGAACAAGCCTCTCGGCGATTTCACTCCCCCGGTCGGGTGACTGAATGTCGCCGAATCATCACCAGTCGCTACGATCCGATGCGTGAACCAGGTAGCTCGCCGTCTCGGCAAGACATTCGCGCTCGTTCTTCCGGTCGTTCTCGTGCTGTCGGGAACGCTCGCCGTCACCCGCGTCCCGTGGGCGGCCCCCTCCTCCGACGCGCCGCTGCTCACCGCGTCGGCGAAGAGGGAGGCCACCACGCCTCAGGAGGCCCTGCGGCAGCGGCTGCTGGCCGAGCTGCAGGAGAGGAACCCGGGCGCGGCCCTGACCGACCTCCAGCGCGCCATGACCGAGCAACCGTCGCTCGCCCGCTACTGCGCCGACATCGCCCGCTCGCTGGGGCGGGCCGCGGTCGCCAAGTACGACGGCGCGACGCAGAAGGCCCAGTCGTGGTCGCGGCCGGTGTGCGACACCGCCTTCGCCACCGGGGTCGCCTCGGTCGGGTGAACCGCGGGACAGCGGACCGCAAGGCGACTCACCACAAGGCGGCGGGCCGCCGGGCGGCGGACCGGGGACCGGCGGATCACACGCCGACCCGCAACGGACCGACCCGCCACAGGTCACCCGGCCGCAGACCGGGCCGCCACGGACCAACCCGCCGCAGACCGGGCCGCCACGGGCCGACCCGCCACGGGCCGACCGCCCGGCACTCCGCGGGCGCCGCCCGGCCGGAGGACACCGCCGCCGGCAGCGCCTGCACCGCCGGCACACCCCACCCGCAACAGGCGTGCGCCCCACCTCACGTGGGCCGCACGCCCCGCCCGTGCCCGGGTCGTCTAGGGTGCGCTGCATGACGCCTGCCGAGCAGCCAGTACCCGCCGCCCCGAACCTCTACGCGGTCACGCAGGCCGTTCTGCTGGCCGGCGGGCAGGGGTCGCGCCTTCGGCCGTACACCGACGACCGGCCCAAGCCGATGGTGGAGATCCCCGGCACCGGGATGCCGATCATCGGGCACCAACTGGCCTGGCTGGCCGCCGAGGGCGTCACCGACGCGGTGGTCTCCTGCGGCCACCTCGCCGAGGTGCTCCAGGACTGGCTGGCGGCCACCCCGCAGCCGCTGAACGTCACCACCGTCGTCGAGCGCGAGCCGCTGGGCCGCGGCGGCGGGCTGAAGTACGCGGCCAAGTCGCTGCCCCGCTCCGACGAGCCCTGGTACGCCACCAACGGCGACATCTGGACCCGGTTCTCGCTGCGGGAGATGGCCGCCTTCCACGAGGAACGGGACGCGGCGGCGACCCTCGCGCTGGCCCGGCCGCGCATCCCGTGGGGCGCGGTGGAGACCAACGAGTTCGGGCAGGTGCTGGACTTCATCGAGTCGCCGCCGTCGCCGTTCCTGATCAACGCCGGTGTGTACGTGTTCGCGCCGGAGTTCACCGAGCTGCTGCCGGATCTGGGCGACCACGAACGCACCACCTTCCCGCGGCTGGCCCGTGAACGCCGCCTGGCCGGCTTCCCGATCCCGCAGGGCGCCTACTGGCGGGCGATCGACACCGCGAAGGACCTGAGCCTGGCCGCGCAGGAACTGGCCGCGCTGAAGGCCTAGCACGGCCTCCTGAGCCGCCTCACCGCGCCGGGTTCCCCCCGGACTCCCGGCTCGCAGCTCCCGACCCCGGCGCCGACCGTTGACCGCAGCCCACCACCCGGCCGGCCGCCACCCGCCGGCCGCTCTCTCTCTCCCCCCCCCCACCGGCCGCCCGCCACCCCGGGCTCGCATACGGCCGCGGCCCGTACCGGGGAAGGGGCCGGTACGGGCCGCGGCCGTCCCGCCGGAAAGGCGCTCCGGGGGCTCGCCACAAGGTCTCAGGACAAAGGAGCGGCGGAACGGGGGGCTGCGCGACGGAGGAGAGCCCGCGGCACGGGACCGCCGAAGGCCCCCGCACCCCGCCCCGCTCGCGGGCGCTCACGGGTGGCCGCCGCTCGTACGGGGCCACCGTTCGCGAACCGTTTCACGCGCCGGCGCCCGACCCCCCGCCCGGTGAGTTCCCGCGGGACGTCCCTCTGGGCTCCATGCCGAGCAGCAGCCCCGTCGGCGAGTGGCTCCCGAGCAGCCCGCCGATCGCCCCCGGCGTCGGCCTGGCGGTCGGCGGCGCGGGCGCGGGCGCCTCGGCGGTCGGCGCGGGCGGGGCCTCGGAGGTCTGCGGGCCGCCGGTGCCGCCGGAAGAGCCGGACTCGGCGTCCGGACCGCTGTGCGTCGGTGTGCTGTCGGCACCGCTGCCGGCACTGCCCGTGCTGGTCGCGTCGCCGCCGCCCTGGCCGGTCGGCGCGGTGCTGGGCGCCTGCGTGGCCTGCTTCTTGTGGGCCTGCGCCTGCTCCTTCGCCTTCTCCGCCCTGGCCTTCGCCGTGGCCGACCCGGACTGCGAGGGCAGCGGCGAGGGGCCGCCGGCGGTGGCGCCGGATCCGCCGGTCACCTCGGGCAGCGGGGCGCCGGGGAGGTTGTTGACGGGGGTCACTCCCGGTCCCGGCCGGCCGTCGGGTGTGGTGGTGGCCCGCACCGCCGCGCCCAGCACGGAGCCGATCAGCAGGGCGGAACCGGCGATGACCGCGGCCAGCAGGGCGCCGCGGCGCAGTACCCGGCGCCGCAGGTCCCACACCGAGACCCGCGGGCCCAGCCGCCGCCACGCGTCGCCGGCCAGGTGGGAGTCGATGGAGTAGACGGGGGCGCCGGCGATGATCAGCGGGCTCCAGGCGGCCAGGTAGATGAAGTCCGGGGCGTCGTAGACCGGGACGGTCCGCCAGCTCACGGTGACCAGGAGCGTGATGGACAGGGCCGCGCCGAAGGCGCCCGCGACCCGCTGCCACAGGCCGCAGACGGTCAGCGCGCCGACCACCACCTGGAGGAAGGCGATGCTGAGGCCGGCGCCCACCGGGTGGTTGAGCGCGGCGTCCCGCAGCGGTTCGGCGAGCCCCCAGGGGTGCAGGGAGGTGAGCCAGGTGACCATGGAGCCGCGTTTGCCGCCGTCGAAGTAGACGCGGTCGCAGAGCTTGCCCATGCCGGCGTAGATGGAGATGAAGCCGAGGAAGACGCGCAGCGGCAGCAGCACGATGCCGAGGTTGAGCCGGCGGTCGGGGTACCAGGCGTGCTTGGCCGGGTCGCCCCGGTGCTCGCGTGCCCGGCGGGCCCCGGCCTCCGAGGCGTCCGTGCCGGCCGCGCCACCGGCCGCGTCCTGCGGACCGCCCGCGCCGCGCGGGCCCTGCGACCCGGTGGCCCAGCGGGTCTCCGGACCGTCGTCGGCCGGGCCGTACCCGCCCCGGCCCGGCCGTACCCCGCCCAGCAGGCCGGACGACGGCTCGGCGGCGGCGCGCTGGCCGACCACGGTCGGCAGGACCGTGGTCTCCTCGACGCGCGGCAGCAGTTGCGTACCGCCGCCGGCGCGGCCCGCGTCGGCTCTGCGGACCGCCCGCATCAGTTCGCCGGCCAGCGGGTCGCCCGGCGCGGAGCGCCCGGACCACACCACGGGCGCGGGCCTGCGCTTGGCGGGGACGGCGACGCCCGCCGGTACGACGGGGATCCTCGCCGTGTCGTCCAGTCTTAGGGCGCGTCCCGAAGTGGCCCCGAGCTGCACCCGGAAGCTCGCGTGGTTGACGATGACCTGGGCGGGGTCGCTCGGAACCCGTGCCATGGTCATCACACGCTCATCAAATCCCGGCGCGCCTCCCCCCGTGGGAGTGCGGGGTGTTCTGGTGTCCACGCTCATCTAACCGAGTGACGGACCTTTAGGACACTGCCGCGCACTCCACCGATGTCGGAACTCCGACAACCCGCAGGCGGCTCGGGGCGCGGACCCGCGCAAGCCCCGCGGCTCAAGCCCGACGACCCGGACCGCTCAGCCGCGCGCCCGGCCCGGCCGGGCCCTGCGCCGCGGGCCCGCGGGCGGTCCGAAGACCCCGCGGGCCCGGCTCCGCGACCGGGCCGCGCGCGCCAGGACCGCCGCGCCGGGGGCGCTCCCCGCCGTTCAGGCCCTGCGGCGCGACGCCTCGTACAGGACGACCCCGGCCGCCACGCCCGCGTTGAGCGACTCCGCCCCGCCCGGCATCGGAATCCGCACCAGCAGGTCGCAGGTCTCGCCGACCAGCCGGGACAGGCCCTTGCCCTCGCTGCCGGCCACGATGACGACCGGGCCGGCCAGGAGCTCGAGGTCCTGGAGTTCGGTGGTGCCGTCGGCGGCGAGGCCGACCACGGTCAGGCCGGCTTTCTGGTACGCCTCCAGCGTGCGGGTGAGGTTGGTGGCGCGGGCCACCGCCACCCGGGCCGCGGTGCCGGCCGAGGTCTTCCACGCGCCGGCCGTCATGCCCGCGGCGCGCCGCTCCGGCACCACCACGCCGTGGCCGCCGAAGGCCGCCACCGAGCGGACGACCGCGCCGAGGTTGCGTGGGTCGGTGACGCCGTCGAGGGCCACGATCAGGGGGTCCTCGCCGCGGTCGGCGGCATCGGCCAGCAGGTCGTCGGGGTGCGCGTACTCGTACGGCGGGATCTGGAGCACCAGGCCCTGGTGGTTGAGCCCGGCGGTGATCCGGTCCAGCTCCGGCTTGGCGGCCTCCAGCAGCGGCACCCCGCGGTCGGTGGCGAGCTTGATCGCCTCACGTACCCGGTCGTCGTTGTCGATGTACTGCTGGACGTAGACCGCCGTGGCCGGGATGTCGGCGCGCAGCGCCTCCACCACCGGGTTGCGGCCGACGACCATCTCGGAGGACTGCTTGGCGCCGCGGCCGGAGGGGCGCCGGGACTGGGCGGAGACGGTCCGCTTGGCCTGGGCGGTGGCGATGCGGTTCTTCTTGTGGCCCTTGCGGGCCTCGGCGGGCGGCGTCGGGCCCTTGCCCTCCAGGCCCCTGCGCCGCTGCCCGCCGCTGCCGACCGTGGCGCCCTTCTTGTTGCTGGTACGGCGGTTCCTGCGCTGGCTGTTGCCGGCCATCGGACACTCTCACTTCTTCGGTCGGACTCGACGGGCGTCTCTCGACAAGCGTCTCAAGGATCCCAGGAGGCGGGGACGGACGGGACCCGAGCGCCTGAGGGCGCTCGGGCGGGGCCCGGCGCCCTCAGGCGCTCGGGGCACGGCGGACAGAAAGGCCCTAGCCCCGCAGCGTCCACCGCGAGCCGGTCGGCGTGTCCTCGATCTCCAGGCCCGACTGCACCAGCCGGTCCCGGATCGCGTCGGCCGTCGCGTAGTCCTTGCGGGCGCGGGCCGACTGCCGCTGCTCCAGTACCAGCTGGACCAGCGAGTCGACCACCCCGTGCAGGTCGTCGCCGCGTTCGGCGCCCGCCCAGTGCGCGTCGAGCGGGTCCAGGCCCAGCACTCCGAGCATCGCACGGACCTCGGCGAGCCGCGCGACCGCCGCTTCCTTGTCGTCGGCGTTGAGCGCGCTGTTGCCCTGCCGGACGGTGGTGTGCACGACGGCGAGGGCCTGCGGCACGCCGAGGTCGTCGTCCATGGCCTCGGCGAAGGCGGGCGGCACCTCGGCGGCCGGGGCGACGACCTTCCCGGCCTTCTCGGTGACCCGCTGCACGAAGCCCTCGATGCGGGCGAACGCCGACTCGGCCTCGCGCAGCGCCTCCTCGCTGTACTCGATCATCGACCGGTAGTGCGGGGTGCCGAGGTAGTAGCGCAGCACGATCGGCCGCCAGCGCCGCACCATCTCGGAGACCAGTACCGAGTTGCCGAGCGACTTGCTCATCTTCTCGCCGCTCATGGTGACCCACGCGTTGTGCACCCAGTAACGGGCGAACTCGTCGCCGAACGCCTCGGCCTGCGCGATCTCGTTGTCGTGGTGCGGGAAGATCAGGTCGATGCCGCCGCCGTGGATGTCGAAGGCGCGGCCCAGGTACTTGTGGGCCATCGCCGAGCACTCCAGGTGCCAGCCGGGGCGACCGCGGCCCCAAGGGGTGTCCCAGGAGGGCTCACCGGGCTTGGCGGACTTCCACATCGCGAAGTCGCGCTGGTCCCGCTTGCCGGTCTCGCCCTCGCCCTCGGGCTGGCGGAGGTTGTCCAGCTCCTGGTTGGAGAGCTGGAGGTAGCCGGGAAAGGAGCGCACGTCGAAGTAGACGTTGCCGTCGGAGACGTAGGCGTGACCGCGCTCGATCAGGCCCTGCATCATCTCGATCATCTCCGGCACATGGCCGGTCGCCCGCGGTTCGTACGTGGGCGGTTCGCAGCCCAGCGCGTCGTAGCCGGTGGTGAAGGCGCGCTCGTTCTCGTAGCCGATGGCCCACCAGGGGCGCCGCTGCTCGGCGGCCTTTTTGATGATCTTGTCGTCGATGTCGGTGACGTTGCGGACGAACGTGACCTGGTGGCCGCGGTAGCGGAACCAGCGCTGGAGGATGTCGAAGTTCAGGCCGGACCGAACGTGGCCGATGTGCGGGGCCGCCTGCACGGTGGCGCCACACAGGTAGATCGAGACACAGCCCGGCGTGAGCGGGATGAAGTCACGTACCTGGCGCGCGTTGGTGTCGTACAGGCGAATGGTCACGCCTCCAGGGTAGTGGCCCTGAGCGTGTGCCCTGCGCCCCAGTGCGCAGAGCACACACAGCGGTCACAATTCGCCGCCCGGGGCCGGGGCGGCCGACCGCGGCCGGCGTGATCGCGGACCGCGCCCGGCCGGCCGCGCGGTCACGGGCCGGCTCACCGGCGGCCGGCGGTCAGCGGTCAGCGGTCAGCGGTCAGCGGTCAGCGGTCAGCGGTCAGCGGTCAGCGGTCACAGACCGTACTCGACGACGTGGTCGGCGCTGATCCGGACGGTGACCCGGGGGGCCTTGGCGCCGTCGCCGTAGGGCTCGCCGGTGTACTTGATGCCCAGGTCGTGGATGAGCTGGGTGACGCCCTCGGTCTCCAGGGTGGCGGTGCCGCGGATCTCCAGGTACGCGTACGGGTTCTCCACCGGGCTGATCAGCAGGGTGATCCGGGGGTCCGCCACCAGGTTGGCGTGCTTGCGGCGGCCCTCCAGGGTGGAGAAGAGCACGTCGTCGCCGTCGCGGTCCACCCACACGAGGGACAGCTGCGGCCGGCCGTCGGGCTGGATGGTGCCGACGGTGGCGAAGTTCTTGCCGTCGATCAGGGCACGGGCGGCGTCGGAGAGGGCGGCCATGGGGGTCCTTTCAGGGGCGGGTCACGGTGTGCGGGTGCGGATGGGCGTCAGTGGCGCGGTACCGGTATGTCGCAGGTCCGGGAGCGCGCCGCCGGGTCCGAGAGCGCAACGAGCGTACGCGGCACGGCATTCCCACATCGCCGGGACCCCGGCGCCGCCTCCGGGGCCGCTCACCGACACACCTGCCGACGCCCCCGCCGCTGCCGCCGCCGGCTCACCGGCCCACCCGCCCGCCGGCCTCATTCCGGGAGGCGCACGACCAAGGCGGTGGCGATGGCGGCCAGGCCCTCGCCGCGGCCGGGGAAGCCGAGCCCGTCGGTGGTGGCGCCGCTGACCGCGACGGGCGCGCCGACCGCCGCGGACAGCACCCGCTGGGCCTCCTCACGGCGCTTGCCGACCTTGGGCCGCCGGCCGACCACCTGTACGGCCACGTTCCCGATGGCGTAGCCCGCCGCGCGGACGATCCTGGCCGCCTCGGTGAGCAGCGTCAGCCCGGAGGCGCCGGCCCACTCGGGGCGGCCGGTGCCGAAGTGTGCGCCCAGGTCGCCGAGGCCGGCCGCGGAGAACAGCGCGTTGCAGGCGGCGTGCGCGACCACGTCCGCGTCGGAGTGCCCGGCGAGGCCGGGGCCCTCGCCCTCCCAGCGCAGGCCCGCGCACCACAGCTCGCGGCCCTCCTCGAAGGCGTGGACGTCGGTGCCGATGCCCACCTGGGGCAGGAGGTACCCCGGCGGCAGTCCGTCAGTAGCCATCGGTGGCCCTCCTGCGGGCGAGTACCGCCTCGGCCAGCACCAGGTCCAGCGGCCGGGTCACCTTGAACGCCTCCTCGTGCCCCGGCACCACCAGCACCGGCACGCCGAGCCGCTCGACCATGCTCGCGTCGTCCGTCACGTCCTGGGTGACGGTGGCGTGCGCCTTGGCGAGGGTGGCCCGGTCGAAGCCCTGCGGGGTCTGCACGGCCCGCAGCAGGGCGCGCTGCGGGGTGCCGGTGACCTGGCCGGTGTCCGGATCGACGCTCTTGACCGTGTCGGCGAGCGGCAGCCCCGGTACGACGGCGGCCGCGCCGGCCCGTACCGCGTCGACGACCGCTTCCACGGTCTCGACCGGCACCAGCGGGCGGGCCGCGTCGTGGACCAGCACCACGTCGACGTCGTCGGGCAGCACGGCGAGCCCCAGCCGTACCGAGTCCTGGCGGACGTCGCCGCCGGCCACGACCCGTATGTCGGTCGACGCGGGCAGGCCGTGGGCGTCGAGCAGTGCCCTGACCTCGGCGGTGCCCTCGGGGGGCGCCACCACGACGATGACCTGGACGGCGCGGGCGCGGGCCATCGCGCGCACCGCGTGTACGAGGATCGGGACCCCGCCGAGGGTGCGCAGCGCCTTGGGCGCGCCGGGGCCGAGCCGGACACCACGTCCGGCGGCGGGAATGACGGCTGCGGTACGCAGGTTTGTTTCCTCGTGTGAGTTGGGTATCGCATTCAAGGTGCCGGGCACGGCGTTCCTCCGGACCCCTTCCGTGAAGTCCGGGGGAGCTCCCACCGGCTGACCCCTGTCCGTCCGGGGTCGCCGCGGGCCGGCACCTCGCGGTGCGTGGCTTTGGGCCAAGCATGCCGCAGCACCCGGTCATGGCGCTCAACCGGGTGCCGCGGCACGTTCCCCCGGAGCCGGCCGGGGGGTGTGCGTCTTCGTAAGTCGGGTACGTCACATCGGCGCAAGATGTTGAGCCGTTTGTCGTCGCGACACGAGAGCGTCCGAAAGGGGACGGTCTTACGACGCGAGGACCTCGTCGAGCAACGCCTCGGCCTTGTCCTCGTTGGTGTTCTCCGCCAAAGCCAACTCGCTGACCAGGATCTGCCGGGCCTTGGCGAGCATGCGCTTCTCGCCGGCCGACAGGCCGCGCTCGCGCTCCCGCCGCCACAGGTCGCGCACGACCTCCGCGACCTTGATGACGTCACCGGAGGCGAGCTTCTCCAGATTTGCCTTGTATCGGCGGGACCAGTTGGTGGGCTCCTCGGTGTACGGCGCGCGCAGCACCTCGAAGACCCGGTCCAGACCCTCCTGACCGACCACGTCGCGTACGCCGACGAACTCCGCGTTGTCCGCGGGCACGCGTACCGTCAAGTCGCCCTGAGCGACCTTGAGCACCAAGTAGGTCTTGTCCACGCCTTTGATCTGGCGAATTTCGATAGCCTCGATCAGCGCGGCCCCGTGATGGGGATAGACCACGGTGTCGCCAACCTTGAACGTCATGTGACAGGTACCCCTTCCGTGGCTATCCAGAGTAACACGGGAACGGCCTCATCTGAATGGCGTTTTCGCAGGTCAGGGCACATCTCGGGGCTTGACAAGGGCCCCTGGGACGTGCTGGAGGGTGCGTCCGCGGAGGGGTATTCGCAGGTCGGAGCGGGTATACGGCGGACCTGAAACGCGCCCGTTACAGCCTCGGAAGCCCTGACACAACGGACGATACGTCCGTATCTGTCCCTCCCGAACGGGTGGTCCTTCGCTACTCCGTTCGGGTTCTCGGTGGTTGAAGATCCAATTTTGCCCAGTCATGGAAATCCGGGCGCTGTTCCGTGCCCTCTTCGGCGTCCAGTTCGACGCCCTGAAGTGGTCACGTAAAGAACGGGCCCGGTGCGCGGTCTGCGGGACGGCTCGGTAATCTAAGGCCGCCAGGAGATCTTCCCCACCTGCCCAAGGAGATGCGCCGCCGTGGTCCGCAGCTTCCGTCACGGCGTCCTCGCCGCCGTCCTCGCGCTCTCGCTCGCTCCCCTCGCCGCCTGCGCCGCGGGGAACCACGCGCAGACCCTGGAGGTGCACCCCGACAGCGCCTCGGCCTCCGTAGGCGACATCAAGGTGCAGAACGCCTACGTGCTGACCCAGGCGGACGGCCCGGCCAGCGTCTCGGCCCGGCTGTTCAACAACGGCGGATCCGCGCAGACCCTGCAGTCGGTACGGGTGGGCAACTCGATCGACGCGCGGCTGTCGGGCGCGGACGGCGGGCAGGCCGTCACCGTCCCGGCGCACGGCACGGTCCTGCTCGGCGGCAAAGGCAACCCGTCGGCGGTCATCGACTCCGGCAAGGAGTCGCTGCGCGACGGCGACGTACAGACCGCGGTGTTCCTCTTCAGCGGCACCGGCCCGGTCTCACTGCAGGCCAACGTGACCCCGTCCAAGGGCTTCTTCCAGCCGTACGGGCCCAGCTCGCCGCCCGCCACGCAGGCGCCCTCCCCGAGCACGACCCCGTCGGCCCCCTCCGAGCCGGGCGCCACGGACACCGCGACGCCGACGGACACCGCGACACCGACGGACACGCCCGGCACGACGGGCACCACACAGCCGTAGCCGCGGCCGAACCGGATACCCGGTTTACGGCTCGAACTTGTAGCCCAGCCCACGGACCGTCACCAGGTAGCGCGGCGCGCCCGGGTCGGGCTCGATCTTCGCGCGCAGCCGCTTGACGTGGACGTCGAGGGTCTTGGTGTCGCCCACGTAGTCGGCACCCCAGACCCGGTCGATGAGCTGCATCCGGGTCAGCACCCGGCCGGCGTTGCGCAGCAGCATCTCCAGCAGGTCGAACTCCTTGAGCGGGAGGTCGACCTTGCCGCCGCTGACGGTGACCACGTGGCGGTCGACGTCCATCCGGACCGGCCCCGCCTCCAGCGCGGCCGGCGAGACCTCCTCGGGTTCGCCGCGGCGCCGCAGCACCGCCCGGATGCGGGCGACCAGTTCCCGCGAGGAGAACGGCTTGGTCACGTAGTCGTCCGCGCCTATCTCCAGGCCGACGACCTTGTCGATCTCGCTGTCCTTGGCGGTGACCATGATCACCGGGACGTTGGACTTCAGGCGGAGCTGGCGGCAGACCTCGGTGCCGGGCAGGCCCGGCAGCATCAGGTCGAGCAGTACCAGGTCGGCGCCATTGCGCTCGAACTCGTCCAGCGCGTCGGGCCCGGTCGCGGAGATGGCGACCTCGAAGCCCTCCTTGCGGAGCATGTACGACAGCGCGTCACTGAAGGACTCTTCGTCCTCTACGACGAGTACGCGGGTCACGGAAGGACCTCCGGGGCGGGGATGTGTTCAGGCAGGGTCTGGAAAAGCTGGTCGTCCGACGGCTCGTCGGCCGGATCAGCCTCCGCCTCCGCCTCCGCCTCGGCATCGGCATCGGTACCCGGCGGAAGCGCTCGGTCGCGGGCGATCCCGGCCTCGGGAAGCCGCAGTGTGAACGTGGAGCCCTGGCCTTCGGCGCTCCACACCGTGACCTCCCCGCCGTGCGAGGCGGCCACGTGTTTGACGATGGACAAACCGAGCCCGGTGCCACCGGTGGCCCGCGAGCGCGCCGGGTCCACCCGGTAGAAGCGCTCGAAGACCCGGTCGCGGTTTTTCTCGGAGATGCCGATGCCCTGGTCGGTGACGGAAATCTCGATGAGGTCCCCTCCCCCGGAGCCGCTGCCCCGGGAGCCGCCCCCGGTGGCGGCGATCCGCCGTCCGGCTATGCCGACCCGGGTCCTGGCCGGGCTGTAGTTGACGGCGTTCTCCACCAGGTTGCCCAGCGCGGCGGCGAGCTGGCCCCGGTTCCCCCAGATGTACAGGTCGGGGGTGGTCCCGGTGGCCATGGTGATGTGCTTGGCGTTGGCCTGGTGCCGGCAGCGGTCGACGGCCTCGGTGACGAGGTCGTCGACCGCGACCGGCTCGGCGTCGTCGAGCAGGTCGTCGTTCTGCACCCGGGAGAGGTCGATGATCTCCTGGACCAGACTGGTCAGCCGGGTGGCCTCGGTCTGCATCCGCCCGGCGAACCGGACCACCGCCTCGGGGTCCTCGGCCGCGTCCGTCACGGCCTCCGACAGCAGCGAGAGCGCGCCGACCGGGGTCTTGAGCTCGTGGCTGACGTTCGCCACGAAGTCCCGCCGTACCGCCTCGATCCGCCGGGCCTCGGTGAGGTCCTCGACGAGCAGCAGCACCAGCCGGGAGCCCAGCGGGGCCACCCGGGCCGAGACCGCGAGCCCTTCGCCGCGGCCGGCGCCGCGGCGCGGCAGGTCCAGTTCGACCTGCCGTATCTCACCGTCCCTGCGGGTCTCGCGGGCCATCTGCAGCATCTGGTCGACGGCGAGCCGGCCGCCTCGTACCAGCCCGAGGGCGTACGCCGCCGAACTGGCCTTGACCACGGTGTCGCCCTCGTCCAGGACGACGGCCGAGGACCGCAGCACCGACAGTACGGTGTCCACGCCCGGCGGCAGTACGGCGGTCACGCTGTCGGGCCGCGCGGCGGTACGGGTGGGGCGGGCCTGTTCCCGCTCGCTCCAGCGGAACGCGAGCACGGCGATCACACCGGTCAGCAGACCGACCATCGCGCTGGCTGCGGCGACTGCCGCGTTCACGTCCATGCCGACCACACTAAGTGGCCCGCTCAAAGGGACCACAGCCTGAGAGATACCTCTCGGACGCACGTTGCCAAGAGTTCACCTCCACGTAGGTGGTGATTCACTCTGGGTGCGCGACGGGTACGCGTACGCCCGGGAGCGTGGCAACGTGGCGGAGAAGCCTCTGTACAACAGACGGTTCGGACGGAAGGAACGCGATGCGGGACGCATACCACGAGGAGCTGGACTCGATAGGTGACGGGCTGGTCGAGATGGCCCGCCTGGTCGGCTCCGCGATCGGCCGGGCCACCACCGCGCTGCTGGACGCGGACCTGAACGTCGCGGAGAGCGTCATCGCGGCGGACGAGAAGGTCGACGACCTCCAGCGCGGGCTGGAGAACCGGGCGATCAACCTGCTGGCCCGCCAGCAGCCGGTAGCCACCGACCTGCGGACCGTCGTGACGAGCCTGCGGATGAGCGCGGACCTGGAGCGCTCCGGCGACCTGGCCCGCCACGTCGCCAAGCTGGCCCGGCTGCGCTTCCCGAACTCGGCCGTCCCGGGCGACCTGCACGCGACCATACTGGAAATGGGCCAGCTGGCGCAGCGGCTGATGGTGAAGTGCGCCGAGGTCATCGTGACCAAGGACGTCGACGACGCGCTCCAGTTGGAGGCGGACGACGACCGCATGGACGAACTCCACCGCAGCCTCTTCCAGCACCTGCTCGACGACCGCTGGCGGCACGGCATCGAGACGGCGGTGGACGTGACCCTGGTCGGCCGCTACTACGAACGCTTCGCCGACCACGCGGTGTCGGTGGCCAAGCGCGTCATCTACTTGGTGACGGGCGAGCACGCGGACGAGCTGACGCCGGCGCCGACGGTGGTCGAGGGGGCGTAGCCCTGCGGGCGGCCGACCGCGGTACCTCCCGCCTGCCGTCTCCCGCCGCCGGCGGGGTACGGAGCCGGGGTGCCTCCGGCGGGGCCCCGGGCGGGCCGCGCCGCGCGGGCGGGCGGGCGGCGCGCCTTCGGCCGACGGGCCCGGGGCCGGGTGCGCCCGGCGGAGCCCTCGGCAAAGAGGACGCGTCCGGCGGGCGGAACAGGCGGCGCGCGGAACAGGCGGCGCGCCGGTACGCCGGTACGCCGGTACGCGACAGGCGGGGCGCGTCCGGCGGGCGGCGTGCGGTCTTTCGGGCAGCGGGCAGCGGGCAGCCGGGGCGTCTCCCCCGGCCGGGCGTCTCCCCCGGCCGGGCGTCTGCGGCGCGCGGGCTCCGGGGCGGCGTGCGTTCAGCGGGCGGGGCGTCTCCGGCGGACGTTCGCCGGGGAGGGCGTGCGCGGCGCGGCGGCTCGGGCGAAATACCCTTCTGCGCCGTTGATGCGCTGGTTCGTCACGCGGTTCACTGGTGGCAGGCAAGTCCGAGGAGGCTGCACTGATGACGGATCACCCCACGCCACCGCCCGCCCGCCGCGACCAGCCCACACCCGCCGCCGGCACCCGCACCCCGCTGCTGCGTACGCCGCTCCCCCTGTTCGCCGCCTGCGGCTGCGGTTCGGGCTGCGGCTGCGGCTGCCAGTCCGGCGCGCCCTGCCAGTGCAGCGGCTGCTCCCACTAGTTCCCCCTCCCCCCGAGGGCCTCACCCGGTGCCCAACCCGGGCGGGGCCCTCTTCGCGTACCCCGAAGCCGGGCTCGGGGCGGCGCCTGCCGCACCAGGAGCGGATGCAGCCGGTCCTGCCGGGGGCGGTGGACGGGCCGCCTAGCGGGTGTCGAAGTCGGGAACGGTGAGGGAGCCGTCCGCGGCCAGTGGGAAGCTTGGGTTGTGAGCCACTTCCCAGGCGTGGCCGTCGGGGTCGAGGAAGACTCCCGCGTAGCCGCCGTAGAACGTGGTGGCCGCGGGACGCGTGACGGTGCCGCCCGCCCGCTCCGCCGTCGCGATGAGCTGGTCGACTTCGGCCGGGGACCGCACGTTGTGGGCGAGCGCGATCCCGCCGAACCCGGCCGGCCGCTGATCCTCGACCCCGCAGTCGAGCGCGAGCCTGTCGCGGTCCCACAGCACCAGCGCGAGGCCGCCGACCTGGAAGAAGACCGTTTCCTGAACCGACTGCCCGGCCCAGCCGAGGGCCTCGTAGAACGACCGGGCCCGGCCGAGGTCGGAAACCCCCAGGGTGATCAGGCTGATCCGCGGTTCCATCGGCTCACCTTATCCAGCGAGTCATCCACCGAGGGTCCCGGGGCCGCCGGGTTCGTCCGGGCCGACTGTCCGCCAGGGCCGCCGGGCCGGGCGGAGCCCGCCGGTGCGGCGTGCCCGGAACCGCCCCGGCCCCGCGGGTGTCTCTGCGGGCGGAGCGCGCTCGCGGACGGCGTAACACCGTGGAGCGCGGGCAGAGGGCGTTGGGCGGATCAGGTACGCGGATGACGGGGCGGGATGGACTGGCTGCGCACGTACGGGTGGAAGATCGTTCTCCTGGTCAGCTCCAGCGTGTTCGCCGCCGGGGTGTTCGTGACCTCGGTCTGGGCCGGTGGCAACAACGAGAACCACGTGGCGATGCTGCGAATCGGCGCGGTGATGGCGGTCGCCGTGGTCCTGGTCGCCGCCACCGACGCGTACCTGAGCGAGCGGGAGAAGGAGCAGGCCCGCAAGGAGGTGAGTCGGGCGGCCGCGGCGCTCGCGTTGTCGTACCACTCGGTGCTCACCCCACTGTCCACCGCGTTGGGCGCGCTCGCCCAGCGGCAGGCGGCGGCGTATCAGGCGACCGGCGCGGCGCCGGTGCCGGGGCAGGCGGGGCAGACGGCCGTCGCGCTGCGGACCGTGGTGGTCGGCGGGAGCGTGCTGGCCGCCGAGCCGGATCCCGCCTCGCACCTGCCCACCGCGCGCTGCGCGTTCTACCGGCGCGACGGGTCCACCGGGCACCGGTTCGTCCGCGAGGACTGGGCGGGCCCGTCGCCCGCGCCCCGGTTCGTCCTGGACGGCGCCGAGGGCGCGCACCTGCTGCACGGCATCCTGGAACCCCACACGCCGTTCCACGCCGGCAAGGAGACCGGCCTGCGCAGCGTCATCGACCCCATGAGCCCGACATACGGGTCCGTCATCGCCGTCCCCGTGGCGGCGGGCAGCCGGGAGATCGGCGTGCTGTGCGTCGACGCCCCGCGGGACACCGATCTCACCGGCTTGCAGGTCGAGCTGATGAAGTCCCTCGCCGGTTACCTCGGCACGGCCCTGGCCCTTGAGTAGACGAACGGAGCCGCGCCATGGCAGGCCCCCCGCCCGACTCGGAACCGGACCCCGGAAGGGATCCCGAGCCCGGACCCGAACCGGAACCGGACCCCGGAAGCGAGCCCGAGCCCGGACCCGAACCGGAACCGGACCTCCGAGGGGATCCGGAGCCCGAACCGGACCCCGACGGCCGCGAGGGGGTGCCCCACGCGCGGGAGACCCTTCGGATGACCCATCAATGGGAGCGCTTCGAGCGGGCCGCCCGGTCGGACTTCGACAAGCGCGTCGCCGCCGCGACCGGCTCCCGCGGCTGGGAGGCCTTCGGCCTCCTCGTCCTGTCCGCGGGCTGCCTCGCCGTGGCCCTCCTCCTCGCCCTCACCGTCACCGGCTGGCCCGACTGGCGCGTCTACGCTTTCGCCGCCCCGGGCCTGCTCTGCCTGTCCGCCGTCCTCACCCGCTGGCTCCGCCCACCCCGCCCGCCCCGCTGACCCCCGGCCCCGGCGGCGCCGGCCCGCGGGCAACCAGCCGGATGCCCTTGACTCGCAGGTGAGCGCACCGGTCCGCCGCCGGTCATCGGACGCCGTCACGCGGTCGGCCACGCACGGACGGGAAGCGGAGCCGTCTGCCGGCCGGTGCCCGCAACGCTCACATGACCCCGCTGTCGTGACTGCGATTCTCTTCGGTATACACCTTTATGAGCGCCTCAACGAGGGACGATACCGAGCTGGAAGGATTTGGCGGAGCATGCCTCACCCGTACCTCCTCACATTTACCCGCCCGCTTGAGCGCCGAATCGTACTCGGCATAAGGGAAACCATCGGGCATGCTCTTGTCGGAAAACCCCCATTTTCTCTTCAGTGTGCGCGACAGCGTGCGCGCGTCCGTCTCTACCATTCTGTCCTCGAAATGCCAGAGCAACCAGATCTCGAAGCTGGGTGCGCTGATGGCCATATCAATTCTCAGTCTACCCGCTTCCGCGCAGGCCCTTTGCAGAGTCGCATGTTCATCGACGTCGACGACGCACCAGACCTCGTCAAAAGGATCTCCGGCTCTCCTTTCAATACCACTGCGCCGATCCGCCTCTTTCACCACGCTCAGCGGATCCCGGCCCACCCCGACAGGCTTCAGACTGACGACTCGTACCGCCTTGGCCTTGAGTAAAGCCGCAAACCTTTCGAAGTACTGCGGCTCGGTGTTGACCCCCTCGGTGGCGATCAGGATCTTTCGGTGCTCATTGCGCTTCTGCTTCGACTTGGCGATCTTCTGCGACCCCCGGAGCTGTCGGCCGCTCACGCGCTGACCTCTGCCAGGGTGGAACGCAGCTCTTCCCAGGCGATCGCCGGAACCGCGCCGTACCGGCCGCCGAGGTAACGCCGTTCGATGTTCTGGTCCTTCTTCACCGGGAAGTCAGTGAGGGGATAGATACCGGTGGAACCGTCGTCGGCCTTCTCGGAGAACCAGACGTCCTCCGGTTCGAGGCTGTCTCCCGACAGGTGCCCCATAAGGGAGGTGTCATGCGACGTGAAGATCATCTGTGCCCCGCGGGTGTTGATCTCAGGGGACTTGAAGAGTGAGATCAGCGCTGATGCCAGGCGGGGGTGCAGACTGGCGTCCAGCTCGTCCACCAGAAGCACACCACCGGACCTGATCTCTCGCAGCGCCGGCAGCGCCAAGGAGAGCCACGCTACGGTGCCACTGCTCTCATCACTGATATCGAGTTTCTGGGCACCGGCGTGAGATCCGCCTTCATGCCAGAAGCTGATGACGTTCCGCTGCCTCTCAAGGAAGTCCGCGAAGCGCTCCTCCTCATCCTCTCCGTCGTCAAGGAGGGCGCGCATGGTCCGCCGCATCGCGCTTTCAGTGTTTTCATCTATATCGACCCTGTCGAGCGAAATGCGAGAAATCCCGAGATCGGCGAAGCGCAGCAAGCTCTGCGCCTCAGCGAGAACCTCCTGGTTCTCGATCCACTTCTTTACCGCCTGAATTCTTCCATGCTGGTTGAATTCCGAGAACGCCGCATACCGCACATGCCGGGTCAGGTAATAGTGGATGCGCCTCAGGTAGGGGTGATTGGCCATCGCGGCCACCGACAGGTAAAGATTTCTTCCGGCCATGAGGCGCGAGATGCGCACGTTCTCGCCCTTGAGGTTCCTACTGAAGGTGATCTCTTCCGGGGCCGGACCCGCCCGATCGAACAGCACTCGGCGTCGCCCTTCGGGGAAGGCACTCAACCACTCCGAGGCAACCCCGGCCGAGTCGATCTCGAAGCCGTACACATGGCGAATTCCGCCGTCGGTGAAGTCGAATTCGTAGGCCGATGTCTCGGTCTTCGAATGATCGTCGAGCATAAACGGATGGTGCGGGAACTCCTCGCGGCTGCTCCACGTCGCCGACCTGTTGATCGCGTTCACCGCGAACGCCATCGCCTCAAGAACAGTGGTCTTGCCGGAGGCATTGGCTCCGAAGAGGCCGGCGATTCGGTTGGTGACGGAATCCCAGTCCCCGTCCTTCGGGCGAATCGCATCAAAGTCGGCCGTGGTGAGGACAAGTTCAGCGGTGTCTCGGATGGACTTGTGGTTGGTGACGCGGAACCTCAACAGCACGGCGTCCTCACTCTCTCGATGCAGTTTCAACTCTCCCTGGGACGGTAGACGTCCCCATGGTCACTCAAACCGTACGCTGGATGTCTCCCCCCTACCAGGATGATTCCGTCAAGGCCGGCGGAACAGCCGAGAAGCCCGACCCCGTACCGCGGGCGCGTTCCCGACCGGAACGACAGGCCCTGCGCCGCTGTACCGTCGGGGTCCGCCGGAGCGTGAAGGTGTCGGCCGGGTGTCCGGGAACCGAGTCGGCCGGGTGTCCGGTAACTGACCGGAGACGAGCGGTGAGTCGTCCCCCGGACGCAGACGTGCCCCCTGTTTGCGGGAGAACCCGCAGACAGGGGGCATGATCGCGCTAAGGACTACTTCTTGCCCTGGTTCTTCACGGCCTCGATGGAGGCCGCCGCGGCGTCCGGGTCGAGGTAGGTGCCGCCAGGGGTGAGGGGGCGGAAGGAGGCGTCCAGGTCGTAGGCGAGGGGGATGCCGGTGGGGATGTTGAGGCCGGCGATGTCGGCGTCGGAGATGTTGTCGAGGTGCTTGACGAGGGCGCGCAGGGAGTTGCCGTGGGCGGCGACGAGGACCGTGCGGCCGGCGAGGAGGTCGGGGACGATGCCGTCGTACCAGTAGGGCAGCATCCGGTCGACGACGTCCTTGAGGCACTCGGTGCGCGGGCGGAGCTCCGGCGGGATCGGGGCGTAGCGGGGGTCGTCGGACTGGGAGAACTCGCCGCCGTCGGCGAGGACCGGCGGCGGGGTGTCGTAGGAGCGGCGCCAGAGCATGAACTGCTCCTCGCCGAACTCCGCGAGGGTCTGCGCCTTGTCCTTGCCCTGGAGCGCGCCGTAGTGCCGCTCGTTGAGCCGCCAGGAGCGGCGGACCGGGATCCAGAGCCGGTCGGCCGCCTCCAGGGCGAGCTGCGAGGTACGGATCGCCCGCTTCAGGACCGAGGTGTGCAGTACGTCCGGGAGCAGGCCGGCGTCCTTGAGCAGCTCGCCGCCCCGGATCGCCTCCTTCTCGCCCTTGTCGTTGAGATTGACGTCCACCCACCCGGTGAACAGGTTCTTCGCGTTCCACTCGCTCTCGCCGTGGCGGAGCAGGATCAGCTTGTACGCAGCAGCAGCCATGCCATCGAGGGTAGTGGAACCTCCCGGACGCCTCCCGGGCGCCCTCAGCGGTACGCGCCCCTTCCGCTGACCCCGGCGGGGCGACGGGCCCTGCCGACCCCGTCGGACCCTGCCGGAGTGCTCCGGCAGGGCCCGACGGGGTCGCGACTCCGGCGCGGGGTGAGCGGGAGAAGCGGTCCGCCCTGAGAGCGGTGAGGAAGGCGGTCCAGCCGGCCGGGGTGAGCGCCAGGTGCGGACCTCGGGGTCCTTGCTGTCCCTGACGGGCACGACGCCGGGCACGACGCCGGGCACGACGCCGGCGACCTCCACGCAGTCGCCACCGGCGGCGTTGCTGTGCGTGGTCTTACGCCACCGGCCGACCTCCACGCAGTTGCCGCCCTGACCTCCGCTTCAACTCGACTTGTACCAGTCCAGCCCGTGCGACGTGTCGTTGGCCATGCGCTGTACTCGCCCTTCGCAACGGAACGGATGAGATCAAGCGACTCGCCCGGGTCCAGGGCCACCGGTTGCGGGAGATCGTAGGCTGAGTCAGCCGCAACCACGTCCTCACGCCTCTCCATAATCCGGCCACTCGGCATTCCCTCCTCGTCAACCACGTCATTGCGCTCTTCGTAGCTCCAGATCCTGAACGAGCCGTCGAGCCCGGCATGGTCGTCAGGACCCAGGGGTGACCTGCGCCTCGTAGATCCGGATCCTGGCGGCCCGCCGCTCCTCCTTGGCGGCGCCCCGGTACCACTCCGGATGCGTGTCAGCCAACACCCGCTGCAGGATCCGCTGGAACCGGTCCCCCGTCTCCAGTGCCGCGTCCACCTCCCTGCTGGACTCCAGCGACGGTGTCCGCCGCGCCGCCTCCACGTTCCCGACCTGCCGGAAGCTGTAGCCGGTGCAGGCGGCCAGCGCCCGCAGGGTCAGTCCCTTGGCCTCGCGCGCCGCCCGTGGCTCCTCGCCGTAGAAGCGCAGCCACGAACCCTCCGGCAGCTCTTCCTCCGCTCGGCCCATGGCTCACCCTCTTCAGTATTCGGACGCGTCCGGAGACGCCCGGTCCTTGTTACGCACCGTCGAGGCAGTTCAGCCTAGGAGTAACAAGGGCCACCTGAAGCCCCAACGGCAAAATGATGAAACTCAGAAAGGCCAGGCACGACATGGGAGTCCCGATCGCGGTGGTGATGTCCACGGACTACGAGAAAGACCAGCCGCGGGTCTACACGCCCCCGCAGCGGCTGTGGCCGGCCACCCCGGCCGGTGTCCACCGGGCTCGCCACACGCTCACCGATCAGCTCGCTGAGTGGGGCATGGCCGAACTGGCCGACGACGCCGCGCTGGTGCTGTCCGAACTCATGACCAACGCGCACCGCCACGGCCGCCTCACCGACCACGAGATCGGCACCAGCTTTCTCCGGGCGGACCAGGGCGTGATCCTCGAAGTGCACGACGCCCGCCCGGAGCGCCCGGCCGTCAACACCGCCCTGGACCCCACCGCAGAACACGGCCGGGGGCTCACCATCGTGGACGCGGTCACCGACGGCTGTTGGGGCGTCACCGACCGGGACGGTCCCGGCAAAGTGGTGTGGGCGGCGGTGCTGGGCATCGACGCCCTCATGGCCGTGACCGACCCGCGCGACACGCCGTGCGGGCGACTCGACACCTCCGCGGCGCAGGGACCGGGCCGAGCCGGCGGGTGACGCGGTGGAGCTCACCGGACCGCGGCGGCCTGCTCGGGGTGGGGCGGGTCGGGGAGCAGGCCGGTGCCGTGGAGGTGGGCTCGGGCGTAGGCGATGGCCTCAGGTGTGCCGGGGAAGACGCGGCCGGCTTCGTGCAGCCGGTCCAGGACGCCGAGGGCGTTCAGGCGGCTGCGGTGGTCCTCGCGTACTCCGGAGACCAGGACCAGGGTGCCGCGGCGGCTGAGCTTGTCGATCGCGTCGCCCAGCACCTTCGCGCCGGAGGAGTCCAGCGCGGACACCCGCGACATCCGCAGGATCACCACGCGGATGTCGGCCTGCTCGGTGAGCTCCAGCAGGAAGCGGTGGGCGGCGGTGAACAGCAGCGGGCCGTCGATCCGGTAGGCGACGATGTGTTCCGCCAGCAGCCGCTGCTCCTCCTCGTGGTGGTCGGCCGGGATCAGGTCCGCGTACAGCGGGACCTGGTCCAGCCGGGCCGCGCGGGCGACCTGGCGGAGCGCGAGAACGCCGGCGGCCAGGAGGCCGACGATGACGGCGTTGACCAGCGTGGAGGCCAGAGTGACCACGGCGGTCAGCCCCATGACCAGGGCCTCGCCGCGCCCCGAGCGGGCCAGCGCCCTCAGCGAGCCGACCTCGACCATGCGGACCGCGGTGGCGATCAGCACTCCCGCCAGCGCGGCCAGCGGGATGCCCGCGACCAGGGGGGCGGCGGCGAGCACGATCACCATGAGCACCGCGGCGTGGACCAGGGCGGACAGGCGTGAGACCGCGCCGGTGCGGACGTTGACGGCGGTACGGGCGATGGCGCCCGTCGCGGCGACCCCGCCGAACAGCGGCGCGGCCAGATTGGCCAGCCCCTGCCCGAACAGCTCCCGGTTGCTGTCGTGCCGTTCCGCCACGCTCATCGCGTCGGCGGCCGAGGCCGACATCAGCGACTCCAGCGCCGCGAGTACGGCGACGGCCAGCGCGGAGGGCAGCAGCCCAAGCACCTGCCCGGCCTCCACGAACGACAGCGAGGGGGCGGGGAGGCCGGCGGGCAGGTGCCCGATCGTGGCGACGTGCAGGTGGGCGGACCGGACGAGCAGGGTCGCGAGAACGACGGCCACCAGGGAGAACGGCACCGAGGGCCGCAGACGCGCGCCGAGGAGCATCAGAGCGACGACGCCGGCGGCCATCAAGGCGGCGGTCCAGCCGGGGTCCGCGGCGAAGTCCCGGGCGGCCCTGGCCGCGACCACGGCCGGGTTGTCGCCGGCCGGGGCCTTCACGCCGAGAGCGGCAGGGACCTGCTGGAGGGCGATGACGGCGGCGATGCCCAGGGTGAAGCCCTCCACCACCGGGACCGGCACGTACGCCATCCACCGCCCGGCTCGGGCCAGCGCCAGGACGATCAGGAGCACCCCGGCGAGCAGGCCGACCGTCAGCACGCCGTTCAGTCCGTACCGGTGGACGATCGGGACCAGGACCACGGTCATGGCGCCGGTCGGACCGGTCACCTGGAGGTTGGAGCCGCCGAACACCGCCGCGACCGTCCCGGCGATCACGGCGGTGACCAGGCCGGCCTCCGCCCCCGCACCCGACGAGATGCCGAATCCGAGGGCCAGGGGCAGCGCGACGATCGCGACGGTCAGTCCGGCCGTCAGGTCCTTGCGCGGGGAGCGGCCCATGGTGGCCAGGGTCCGCCGGTTTGGCAGCACCGAACGGAGCCGGTCCAGCGCGGCCGCGCCGATCTGCCGGGCGTTCACGCGACCCGACCTGCCGCGGCCTCGGCTTCGCGGAGTTCGGCCAGGAGATCCTGCTGCCCCGCCAGCAGCTCGGTCAGGATCCGGCGGGCGGCACGCATCAGATCGGCGACGTCGGTGCCCGCGAGCGCGTAGGTGACGGTGTCGGCCTCCCGGGTGGAGACCACGATGCCCGAGCGCCGCAGCACCGCGAGCTGCTGGGACAGGTTGGAACGCTCGACCTCGATGTTCGCGAGCAGGTCGCGTACGGGCATCGGACCGTCCTGCAACAGCTCCAGCACCCGGATCCGCACGGGGTGCCCGAGCATCCTGAAGAACTCCGCCTTCGCTTGGTACAACGGGACCGGCACAGTCCTCAGCTCCCCATCCGCTTCTCGTCCCCCGACCGGGGTGACCTCGACGCCCTGGTCACGGGCCGTCAGCGGCGCCTCGCGGGGCACGGCGACCCGGCAGCGCCGCCATCGCGTACTATGTCACCAAGTGAAGAAATCTTCAATTCATGACATGAGGGATGCGTCCGGTGGCGGACCTGCGCTACGGGAAAGGGCGGGGCGGGCAGGGCGGCCGGACCGGAGGGCGGGGCGCGATCCGGCTGTCCCGCGCGCGGGGCCGTGCCCCTGTTCGCCCCGCTCTCGTCGTACACCGCGGTGGTCGAGCGGATTTCACCACCGGAGCCACCACCGGTTCGTGCCGCCGGTTCGTGCCGCCGGTTCGTGCTGTCCGGGGAACCCGCCGCCGGGCCGCTCCCGTCGGGCGCCCGCGCGACGGAGGTGCGGCGGTGCGTGCGTATGACAGGCCCTGGCTCCCCGCCCGTACCCGCGTACGGCGCTACCGCTGGGGCTCGTAGAAGTTGACCGGAACGACGGAGAGGAGGACGTCGACGAGGCGGTCGGCGGCGTCGGGGCGGCCCTGGGCGCGGGCGCGTTCGGCCATCGCGGAGCGGCGGGACGGGTCGGTGAGCAGCGGGGCGACGGCGTCGCGCAGGCGGTCCGGGGTGACCTCGCCGACGAGGGCGACCGCCGCGCCGGCCTCTTCCAAGTGGCGGGCGTTGTGGGCCTGTTCGTTGCCGGCCGCGGTGGCGAGCGGGATGAGGACGGCGGCCTTGCCGAGCGCGGTCAGCTCGGCGATCGTGCCGGCGCCGCTGCGGGAGATCACCAGGTCGGCGAGGGCGAGGACGTCGGGCAGCTCGGGGCCGACGTACCCGGTCAGCAAGTAGCGGGAGGCGAGTTCGCCGGGCAACGACGCGGTGTGGCGCCGGAGTTCGGCGAGGTTGGCCGGCCCGCACTGGTGGATGACGTTGGCGTACGGCAGCAGCCACGGCAGGACGTCCCGTACGACGGTGTTGATCTGCTGCGACCCCTGGGCGCCGCCGGTGACGTAGACGGTGGGCAGCCGGCGGTCGAAGTACTGGAGGTTGAGCGCCTGGAGCGCCTTCTCCGGTTGCCCGGACAGGACTTCGGGCCGTACCGGGTTGCCGGTGACCGCCGCGGTCGCGCGGGCCGACTCGGGCAGCAGCGGCAGCGTCGAGGGCGAGGACACAGCCACGCGGGTCGCCCGGCGGGCGAGCGAACGGTTGGCCAGGCCCAGGCGGACCGTCTGCTCGTGCACCACCAGCGGGCGCCGGCACATCTTCGCGGCCATGCCGACCGGTACGGCGACGTACCCGCCGGTGGCCAGCACCACGTCCGGCTGGAAGCCGGAGACGATACGGCGGGCCTGGGCGACGCCCAGCGGCACCCGGCCCATGTCCCTGACGTTGGCGGGCGAGACCAGCTTGAGCGGATTGGCGGAGCGGCGGATCTTGCCGGTGGCGACCGAGGCGAACCGGATCCCCTCACCGGCCGCGACGCGCGACTCCAGGCTGTCGGCCGTCCCGACCCACAGCACCTCCAGCGCCCGCCCGGCCCCGGCGAGCCTGGCCCGCAGCGTGCGGACCGCGGTGAGCGCGGGGTACGTATGGCCGCCGGTGCCGCCGCCGGTGACGATCAGGCGCAGTGCCCGGCCGGGTTCGGCGGAGGCCGCGAAGCGGTCGGCGGCGCCGTTCAGGGGGGAGTTCGCGGGGTTCACAGGGTTCACAGGGTTCACAGGGGGCTGCCAATCTGCCTACGCCGGGCCGTGACCCGCGCCTGGGGGTACTGGAACATCGCGGACGATAGCAGGGCGGTGCGGCGGGCCTTCGGCGGACGCCTGGCGGCCTTTCACGCAACGGGCCCCGGGCGGTGGGCTTTTGTCGGTCGCGGGAGGGCGGTCGGCTTGTCGGGCAGGGGAGTTGGCGGACCGCGCGGAGCGGGGGGGCGGACGCCGGGGAGCGGTTGGCGGGGGGCAGTTGGCGGGGGCGGTTGGCAGGGGGCAGTAGCGGCGGTCGGTGGTCAGCGGTCGGCCGCAGGCAGGCGGTCGGCGGTTAGCGGTGGCCGCAGGCAGGCAGGCAGGCAGGCGGTCGGCAGGCACCGGGCAGCGGTCGGCCGCAGGTGGGCAGTCGGCAGACGCCGAGAGGCGGTTGGGGGTGGAGGCGGTCGGCCGCGGGTGGGCGGTCGCAGGTCGGCCGCGGGCGGCTACGCCTGCTCGCCTGTCAGATGGGTGAAGGCCGCCAGGTTGCGGGTGGACTCGCCGCGCGCCACCCGCCACGCGTACTCCTTGCGGATGGCGGACGCGAAGCCCAGCTCCAGCAGGGTGTTGAAGGAGCCGTCGGCGTTCTGGACCACCGCGCCGAGCAGCCGGTCGATCTCGTCCACGCTGACCGCGGCGAGCGGCAGCCGCCCGCTCAGGTACACGTCGCCGAGCCTGTCCACCGCGTAACCCACCCCGTACAGCCGGAGGTTGCGCTCCAGCAGCCAGCGGTAGAAGACTTCGTGGTTCTCGTCGGGACGGCGGATGACGAAGGCGTTGACCGAGACGGTGTGACGGCCGACGATGAACTGACAGGTCGTGGAAAGCTTGCGGGTGCCCGGAAGTTGGGTGACGTACGTGCCCGGCGCCGGCGACTCCCAGCTCAACTCGGCGTCACGCAACGCCTCTTCGAGTGTGTGGGCTGCGATGCGTTCGGCGTCAGAGCGGGTGTCGGGGCCGCTGTCGCCCTCCGGCGAGGCGTCCCAGGCGGGATCGGGAGCGCCGCGGGGGGCGGGATCGCCACCGGAAGCGGGGCCGGGGTCGCCGGGGGCGTACGGCCCGGGACCGCGGCCGGATGCCGCGCCGCCGGCTGCCGGCGCGGCGCCCTGCCCGGCAGCGGCAGCGGGGGGCGGTTCGGCGGCCCGATGGTGTTCGTCCCGCGGGCTCTCCGGACTCCGGTGCTGCTCAGCCATGGGCCGATCGTAGGTGACGCCGGTGCTCGTACTGCGCCTCCGCGTACACCTCGGCCGTGTTCGCCGCCGCCGTGTCCCAGCCGAAGTCGCGGGCGTGCCGGGCCGCCGCCTCGCCGAGGACGTCCCCCAGCCGCGGCTCGTCCACGAAGCGGCGCAGCGCGGCGGCGTAGTCGCGCGGGTCGTGCCCGGCCACCAGGAGTCCGGTACGGCCGTCGCGCACCGCGACCGACAGGCCGCCGACCGCCGCCGCGATCACCGGTGTCCCGCACGCCTGCGCCTCGATGGCGACCAGCCCGAAGGACTCGCTGTGCGACGGCATGACCAGAACGGTCGCCGCCCGGTACCAGTCCGCGAGCCGCTCCTGGTCCACCGGCGGCTGGAACCGTACGACATCGCACACCCCGAGCCGCGCGGCCAGCTTGTGCAGGGCCTCCGGCTTGGCCAGTCCGCTGCCGCTCGGGCCGCCGACCACCGGCACGACCAGCCGGTCACGCAGCCCCGGGTCCTGCTCCAGCAGCACCGCGACCGCGCGGATCAGCACGTCGGGGGCCTTCAGCGGCTGTATCCGGCCGACGAACAGCGGGACCAGCGCGTCGACGGGAAGCCCGAGGCGGACCCGGGCGGCGGCGCGGCCCGCGGGACCGGCGGCGGCAACACCCGCGCCGTGGCCGCTGCCCGCGGGACCGGCGGCGCCCGGCCGGAAACGGTCCAGGTTGACCCCGGGGTGCACCACCGCGATCTTGCCGGGCGCGGCGGCGTAGTGCCGGGCCAGCTCGCCCGCCTCCTCGTCGGTGTTGGCGATCAGCCGGTCGGCGGCGGCCACGATCTGCGTCTCGCCGATCACCCGGGCGATCGGCTCCGGGCAGTCGTCCTCGGCGAGGGCGGCGTTCTTCACCTTGGCCATGGTGTGCATGGCGTGCACCAGCGGCACGCCCCAGCGCTGGGCGGCCAGCCAGCCGACCTGGCCGGACAGCCAGTAGTGGGAGTGGACGAGGTCGTAGTAGCCGGGGCGCTGGCCGGCCCACGCCTGCATCACGCCGTGCGTGAACGCGCACAGCTGCGCGGGCAGGTCCTCCTTGGCCAGCCCCTCGTACGGCCCCGCGTCCACGTGCCGCACCGCCACCCCCGGCGCCAGCTCCACCTCGCAGGGCAGGCCGCCGGTGGTGGCCCGGGTGAAGATCTCCACCTCGACGTCCCGCTCGGCGAGCCGTCTGGCCAGCTCCACGATGTACACGTTCATACCGCCGGCGTCACCCGTACCGGGCTGGTGCAGCGGCGAGGTGTGCACGCTCAGCATCGCCACCCGCCGCACCCGCCGACCGCCGCCCCACCGCGGCGCCGCGCCGCGGAGTGCGCCCAGCCGGGACGTGTACGTGGTCACCATGCGTTCCTTCCGGCAGCCGTACCCCGTCGTCAACCTTGCCCAACGCCGGAATGTCGGATTCCATTTCCCTGTTGCCGAACTGATACGTGGGGGAGGCAATTAATTTTTCGACGGCCGGGTGCACGTGCGCCGTGCTGCGCGGGCCGGGACTGGGAGCGGCGCCCTCCCGGACGCCGGGGCCCTCGCGCGGGCGGGAGCCGTGGCTTGCCCAGGGCGGGAGCCGATGGTGCGGGTGGGTCGCTAGAGGGGGATCGCAGGCGGCAGCCTAATCTCGGGGGATGGGTGGGGTGCGGCCGGTCGGGGTGGTGACCAGGGGAACGACGAATCCGAACCGGTTGCGGCGGATGGACCGGTGGATCGCCGCGACGTGCGGGTGGCAGCTGCGCGGCGCCGCCGACCCGCTCGCCGTGGACCTCGGGTACGGGGCCGCGCCGTGGACGGCCGTCGAGTTGCTCGGGCGGCTGCGGGCGGTCCGGGCGGACGCCGAGGTGGTGGGCATCGAGATCGACCCGGGCCGGGTCGCCGCCGCGCAGCCGTACGCCCGGGACGGCCTGACCTTCCGGCACGGCGGCTTCGAGGTCCCGCTGCCCGGGGGCCGGCGCCCGGTGCTGATCCGGGCGGCGAACGTCCTGCGGCAGTACGGCGAGGCGGAGGTCGGCGCCGTCTGGGACCGGCTGCGGGCACGGCTCGCTCCCGGCGGGCTGCTGGTCGAGGGCACCTGCGACGAGATCGGGCGGCGCCACGTCTGGGTCGCCGTCGGCCCCGAAGGCCCCCGCACGGTCACCTTCGCCACCCGCCTCGCCTCCCTCGACCGCCCCTCCGACCTGGCCGAACGCCTCCCGAAGGCGCTGATCCACCGCAATGTGCCGGGCGAGCCGGTCCACTCCTTCCTGACCGCGTTCGACCGCGCCTGGGCCGCAGCCTCCCCACTGTCCGCCCTGGGCGCCCGCCAGCGGTGGGCACGGGCGGTACGGGACCTGCGCGCGTCCGGCTGGCCGGTGGTCGACGGCCCGGCCCGCTGGCGCCAGGGCGAGGTCACGGTGGCGTGGGCGGCGCTGGCGCCGCGGGCCTGAGCAGCCGACCCGCCCGGGGGACGTCGCTGCCGGGCTGCGGACACGGGACAGCGCGACCGCTCCCGGGGGCGGCACCGAGCCGTTCAGCCGCGCCGTTCAGGCCCGGGGGGGTCGGCCTGCGTGACTTCAGCAAGATCACCGTGGGCGCGTTCAACTCCTCCGCCGCGTTCCGCGACTATCTGCGGCTGAAGCTGCTCGACCTCGGTCCGGCGCTGAACGCCGTCGACTCCGAGCGCCAACTCGTCCGGCTGGGACTGGACGTCAAAGAACAGATCCACGCCTCGCGAGCCGAGAGGGAACAGGCCAGGCACAAGCGGTTCCTCACCGCCGGCGGCGCGGCGGTGGGCACGGTGGGAGCCGCGCTCATCGCGGTCCACGGTCCCGCGCTGGAGTCCGCCGTCGCCACGCTCGGGACCCGCGGCGGCATTTGGGGCATGATCAGCGCCCTTTCCGATAACAGCACCAAACGCCTGCGCGAGGACAGGTGGCACTCCATGTGGACGCTTTCCCGCAAGGCCGGTTTCTCGTAGGTGAGACGTCGCCGGCGTCTTTTCCGGTCATGGTCGCGGGTCTCCACGGGCACCCGGGCCGGACTCGCGGCGTCCGGCCCAGTGGCCACCACGGCCGACCCCCGGTCCTCGCAGCGGCGACCGTTTCCGGGACCGGACCCTCGGGGGTGGAGCGCCCCGGACACCCGCGACCACTGTTTTACGGATATTCCACCCCATGGCGGGCCCTTGGGGTCGTTGGGGTTCGACAGGAAATCCGGGGCAAGGTTGCAGCTCATTCGCGTGATCTTTGTCATGTGCGGAGCCACGCTTTCCGCTCGAAATCCCGCTCTGGCCACGGATTATCACGCTGGCGGCCGGATTGCGGGCCTCCCGTGACGACCTCCCCTGCCACTAGGGTCACCTGACCGAATGCCCGGACCCCGTCCCCGGGCGGGGAGAAGGAGTCGCTTGATGTCCGCTGCCGAGCGTGACACCGAACGGCCCTCGGCCACGCTTCCCGGGCCGGAGGGCCTCGAACGCGTGCCCGCGTACGACGCGGACCGGGCCCGTACGACGGACCAGACCCGTACCGGCGATCCCGCGCGTACCGCGGACCAGGCCCGTGCCACTGCCGCCGCTCCCGCCGCCGCGGGGCAGGTTGTGCTCCCGCGCCAGCGGCAGGACTCCGCGAACCCCACCCTCACCCTGCTGGTCATCGGCGACGACCCGGCGGGCGCCTTCACCGCGCCGTGGTTCCAGGACGGCAGCGGCCCGCGCGTCCGTATCCTCCGGGCCCGTAACCTCACGGCAGCCGACCGGCTGCTCAACCACGACGTGCACTGCGTCCTGCTCGACCTGCCCTCCGCCGTACCGGGCACCCTTGGCGCACCCGCCCGGCCCGCCAGGCCTGGCGGGCCTGGCGGGCCTGGCGGGCCGAGCGGTAGCGGTGCCCAGGGCGGGACCGGCGGACCCGGTGAACCGGCGGCGCCCCCCGCACCGGACACCCCCGACCCGCTGGACGCCCTGCGCCGAGTGCTGCGGCTCGCGCCCACCACCGCCGTCCTCGTCGTCACCGACGGCACCGACGAGGGGCAGGCCGCCGAGGTGGTACGGGTCGGCGCGCAGGATCACCTCGCCCGGCACGAGATCGACGCCGCCACCGTCACCCGGGCCGTCCGCTACGCGGTCGAGCGCAAGCGCGCCGACCTCGCGCAGCGGCAGCTCACCGAGACCCGGCTGCTCGCCCAGGAGAACTCCCGGCTCGAACGCGGCCTGCTGCCCACCCCGCTGCTGCACGGCTCCGCCGGCCTGCGGTTCGCCGCCCGCTACCGCCCCGGCCGCAGCCGCGCCCTGCTCGGCGGCGACTTCTACGACACCGTCCGCACCCCCGACGGCACCGTGCACGCCATGATCGGCGACGTCTGCGGCCACGGCCCGGACGCCGCCGCACTCGGCGTCGAACTGCGCATCGCCTGGCGCGCCCTCACCTTCGCGGGCATCGGCGGGGAGCCCCTGCTCCGCACCCTGCAGGAGGTGCTGGACCACGAACGGGACGACGAGGAGATTTTCGCGACCCTGTCCGTGATCGACATCGCCCCGGACGCGCGCTCGGCCGGCCTCTACCTCGCCGGCCACCCCGCACCCCTGCTCGCCTGCCCCGGCCGGCTACCGGCGCTGCTGCCCTACGAGGACGGCGGCCCGGCGCTCGGCCTGCTCCCGGACGCCCGCTGGGACCGTATCCCGGTCCGGCTCGACGGCGACTGGAGCCTGATGCTCTACACCGACGGGCTGATCGAGGGCCGCGTCGGCGAGGGGACCCGCCGCCTGGGCCAGGAGGGCATGGTCGCCCTCGTCACCCGGTTGCTCGCGGCCGGCCTCAGCGGTGAGGAACTGCTGGACGCGGCCGTGCGCAAGGTACGGGAGCTGAACGGCGGCGAGTTGACGGACGACGTGGCGGTCGTCCTGCTGGAACGGCGCGGCTGAGGTCCAAACCCCCTTGGCAGGGCCTGGTAGGGCCCTGGCCGGGCTCGGTCTCAGCGGCGGCCGTTGTACGGGCCGTAAGGGCCGTCGCTGCTGCTGCCACCGCCGCCACCGCCACCGCCGCGCCGCAGCCGACCCCTGGGGCGGCCCCCGCCGACACCCGTTATCCCACGGATCGCCGGACGCACGTCCACCATGTAAACGATCACCGCGACGAGGCCGATCAGCGGCAGGATCGTGACGAGCGAGAAGAACTTCATCACCACGGCCGCCAGCCCCAGCACGACCAGCCAGAACGTCTTGCTCTTCTTGTCCGCGGCCCGGTACGCGTCCGGCCGCCGGAACGCGGCGTCGACGAACGCGAAGAGCGCGAACAGCAGAAGCGCCCAGGAGACCAGCCCCAGTACCGAGTAGAACCCTGTGATCAGCACGCCGTCCACCGCCTAAGTCGTCGCGCCGGCCGGCGCCCTTGTCTCATCCGTATCGGTCATACCCACCCAACGGGTCGGGCTCACCCAGCGTGCCCGACCCGTTCGGGTGATGGTGCCACGGCCCCGACAAGGTCCCGTCAGGGTTACTCGGCGGTCTTCTTCGTGCTCGTCCTGCGCGCGGCCGGCTTCTTCGCGGCGGCGGGCTTGGCCGCGGGGGCGCCGAGGTCGGCGGCGGGGTCCGTCACAGAGTCCGCCACAGAGTTTGTCGCCGGGTCGGTGGCCACGCCGGAAGAAGCGACATCGGGCGTGGCGTCCGGGGCGGGCTGCGGGTTCGGCTCGACCGCCACGGCGATCTCCACCACCTCGTCGGCCGCCTCCCCGCGCCAGGTCGCGACCGCGCCCTTGCCGCGCTGCGCCAGCACGTCGTACGTCTCACGCGCCCTGACCGCGTACCCGGCGGCCCGGCCGACGCCCTGGAGCGCCAGGTCCTGCACCGACTCGCTCAGCTTCTTGAAGTCGCGCAGCTCCTTCAGGTCCAGCTCGGCGAGGGTGGTGTTCAGCCGCGCCTGCGCGTCCTTGGCCTGCGCGGTGACCCGCTCCTGCACGGCCTTCGGGTCGGTGGCCCGCAGCTTCCCGATCTGGTCCGGCGCCTGCTCCCGGAGCCGCACGATCAGCCCCGGCACCTCCCGCAGCTTCTCCGCGGCGAGGTCCGCCGTACCCGCGACCGCGTACAGCGGGGTCGGGTTGCGGAGGCCCTTCACGATGTCATCGGTGATCGTCATCTCTGCCGTTCCTCCCGTACGGGGACGCGGGCCGCGTCCCGGCCGTCCGTCCCCGTCACGTTGTCGTTGTCTACCCCGTCTTCCCCGCTGTGTTCGCGGGGTCTTCCCCGTCGCCCCCACGGGCACCGCCGCCGTTGGCGCCGCCCGCTTCCGCGCTGTCCGCCCCGGCGCCGAGCGCCGCGTCCGGGCCGGTCGCCGCGGCGTTCTCCTTGCGGAAGGACTCGTAGATCTGGATGAGCACCTGCTTCTGGCGCTCGTTGATCAACGGGTCGGTGAGAATCACCGCCGGCACCTCCAGCTCACCCCGCTCCCGCGCGTCAAGGATTCCCGCCTGCACGTAGAGCGTCTCCGCCGATATCCGCAGCGCCTTGGCGAGCTGTTGCAGGATCTCGGCGCTGGGCTTGCGCAGCCCGCGCTCGATCTGGCTCAGGTACGGATTCGACACCCCGGCCGCCTCCGCGAGCTGCCGCAGACTCAGCTGCGCACCGCGCCGCTGCTCCCGCAGGAACTCCCCGAGCCCTCCCACCTTCAGCGCACCCATACCCCCTACCTTCCCCCACCCCGCTAACTTTTGCAAGCATCATGCTTGCAGCCGCTCCCACCGGGCGCGCAACCGAGGCCGCCCCGGCACCGGCGACCCCCACGTCCCACAACGGCCCTCCCGCCCCCGGGCACCCCAACGCCGGTGGGCACCCCCCTTGGGGTGCCGTTACGCCCGACGGCCCGCCCCCGCGTCCACCTGGCGCCGCAGGGTCCGCCGCCGGGTCCGCCGCTGGGTCCGCCTGACGCCCGACGTCCGGCCGGGTAGCCGGTGAGGCCGGTGAGCCGGGTAGCCGGTGAGCCGAAGGGCGCGCCGGTGTCGAAAGGGAGAGCGCGCGCAGTGAGCGAGGTACGAGCGAGTGAGCACGGTCGACCGTCGACACCGGACCCAAGCGCCCGGAGGCGAAGCAACGGCAAAAAAGGGGGACGTACGGCGCCCTGACGCCGTACGGCACCCACCCCAGGGCACCCTCACGCCACCGGGCGCCCACCCCTGGGCACCCCCACCCCCGGGGGTGGGGGTCAGGGGGTGGGGGTGCCGAACCAGGTGGGGAGGGCGTTGAGCAGGTCCCGCTGGGTCGCGCCGGTCCAGGCGACGTGGCCGTCCGGGCGCAGGAGGGCCGCGGGGGCGTCCAGGCCGGCCAGTGCCTCTAGTTCGTCGCCGGTGTCGACGACGTGGTCGACGCGGTCCGACCAGCCCGCCGCCGAGAGCCGGCCGGTGCGGTCGAGCAGCAGACCGCGGCCGGTGCGCGTCAGCTCGTAGAGCCGGCCCCGCTCCAGCTGCACGTCCCGCATCCGCCGGCCGAGCAGGTCGTGCCCCTCCCCGAAGTCGTAGCGGACCGCGACCGCGGTGATGATCCCGGTCACGTACCGGTTCACCTCCTCGAAGTCCATCAGCCGCGAGAACAGTTCGCGCAGCGCGGTCGCGCCGGGATCGGTCCCGAGCAGCGTCATCTGGGCGCGGGTGTTGTCCAGCACGCTGGCGCCGACCGGGTGCCGTTCCGCGTGGTAGCTGTCCAGCAGCCCCTCCGGCGCCCAGCCGCCCACCGCGGCGGCCAGCTTCCAGCCGAGGTTGAAGGCGTCCTGCACGCCGAGGTTGAGGCCCTGCCCACCGGTCGGCGGGTGGATGTGCGCCGCGTCGCCGGCCAGCAGCACCCGGCCGACCCGGTAGCGCTCGGCCTGCCGGGTGGCGTCGCCGAACCGGGACAGCCAACGCGGCGAGTGCGCGCCGAAGTCGGTGCCCGCGAAGGTCCGCAGCTGCCGCTTGAACTCGTCAAGGGTCGGCGCGCCCGTACGGTCCTCGGCCGCCTTGTCGGCGGGCACGATGAGGCGGTACACCCCCTTGCCCCCGTCGATATCGGGGATGGCGCCGAACCGCAGGTGGGTCCTGCGGACCTCCGCCACGACGGCGGCGACGGTCACCGGGTCCGCGGTCAGCTCCATGTCGCCCAGCAGTGTCTCGACCGTGGCCGGCTCGCCGGGGAAACCGACGCCGAGCCCCTTGCGCACCACGCTGCGGCCGCCGTCGCACCCGACGAGGTAGCGGGAGCGCAGACGCGCGCCGTCGGCCAGTTCGACGCTCACCCCGTCCTCGTCCTGGTCCAGCCCGACCACTTCGCCGCCGCGTCGGATCTCGGCGCCGCGTTCGAGGGCGTACTCGTTGAGCAGCCTCTCGGTGACCGGCTGCGGAGTGGCGAGGCCGTACGGGTGAGCGGTGTCCAGCCCGTCCGGCCACGGCTTCATGATGCCGCCGAAGAGGCCGCCGACCTGGAACTTCTCACTGGCCGCGAGGAAGCGGTCCAGCAGGCCGCGCTGGTCCATGATCTCGACGCTGCGCGCGTGCAGACCGCGCCCGCGGGACTGCCCCGTCGGCTCGGTCAGCTTCTCCAGCACGACCACGCGCACGCCGTGCAGCCGCAACTCGCCGGCCAGCATCAAGCCGGTCGGTCCGCCGCCGACCACGATCACGTCAATCATCAACAGGACGCCCGTTCAACGAGTAACGAATAACGAATGAAAAGTCAGGAGTTACGGATTTCGGGCGGCCGCCTCGCCCGGCGAGCGCCGCTGCCGCCGCCGTCGACGCTGCGGGCATCCCCCGCTCTGACACCGCCCCGCGCCACCGCACCCGGCGAATCCGCTGTCCGCGCGGGTACCGGCCGTGGCCGCCGATTCTGCGGCACGACCCGGGCCTTGCCGCAAGCCCCCCGGTGCGCTATATGTTGAGAGCGGCGAGGAAAGGACGACTCCTCGCTTTTTCCTTTTGGCGTCCGCCGTCGGACGGATACCCGCACCGTCCATGGGCCCGGGACACAGCCGCGACATCCCGCGCCCGGTCCCGGCGGAGTGGGCCGGGTGGGGGCTTCTGGCGCATAATGCCGAGAAAGTCGATCACTGGGGGACTGATGAGTCTGACCGACGCCTACCTCGGCACCGCCGCTCAGGCGGTCGCGCTGCTGGGCGCGCCGGAGGTCGCCGCCGCCTGGGAGAAGCCCAGCGCGCTGGCCGAGATGACCGTACGCGGGCTGGCCGGCCATCTCGCGTACCAGGTCTTCGAGGTCGGCTCCGTAGTGGGCGCGCCCGCGGCCGAGGAGGCCCCGATCGCGCTGCTGGAGCACTACGCCCGCGCGGTGTGGATCGACGCGCCGCTCGACAGCGAGATCAACGTCGGCATCCGGGCCAGGGGCGAGGGGCTCGCCGCGGAGGGCGTGCGGGAGTTGGTGGAGCGGGTCGGGACCGTGCTCGCCGGGCAGCGGGCGGACCTGGCCGGGCTCGACGGCGAACGGGCGGTATCCATTCCGCGGGCCGGGTGGGCGCTGAGTCTGGACGACTTCCTGGTCACGCGGCTGTTGGAGTTCGCCGTGCACATGGACGACCTCGCCGTCAGCGTGGGGATCACCGCGCCCGAGCTCTCCGACGAGGCGTTCGACCCCGTCCTCACGCTGCTGGCCCGGCTCGCCGCCCGTCGGCACGGCCAGGTGCCGTTGCTGCGCGCCCTGGCCCGGGTGGAGCGGGCGCCGTCGGCGGTCAACGCGCTCTGAGCGGGGGCGGGCCACGGGGCGGCGGTGGCCGCCGGGTGACGCCGGTGCGTACGGCTGCTCGCGGTGCGGACGCGTGCCGTACGGCCGCTGCGGGCGCGGTCGTGCGCCCGTACGGCTGATTCCGGTGCGGACGACTTCGGTACGCCGCCTCCGGTACGCCGGTCCTGCCCGCATCCGGTGAATTCCGCGACCCGGCCGCCGGCACCAGGAATTCGGACTGCCACATTTCCCGGAATCTTCGGCGGAAACAGAGCGGAGCCCGACCGGAAGAACAGGCGATTCGGCTGTCCCGCGGCGCCCGCCGGCCGTTGTTCGCACACTCTGCGAGCGGTCGGGCGGGTGCCCGCGGACGGGGGGACAACCGAAAAGAATGGCTGTGCACGATGGCAGACAGCAGCAGCACAGAGCCTCGTTTCCCGTTTCCGCAGGGCCCGTTCGGTGGCGAGCCGCGGGAGTTCGCCCAGCGGCGGGCCGAATGCCCCTTCGGCAAGGTGACGTTGCGCAGCGGCCACGAGGCCATCCTCGCGCTGGGGTACGCCGACATCGCCGCGGCCGTCGCCCATCCCCGGATGATCCGCAGCACGCTGGCCGACCCGGAGGCCCCCCGGTATGCCTATATGTCGACGGTCTTCATCTCCGAGAGCCAGCGGACCGCCGCCATCGCGGTGTTCGCCGCGTACGCGCGGGAGCTGGTCGCCGCCGAGCGCGCGGCCCCCGGGGACGGCGTCCTCAGCCACCTGGTCACCGCCCACGGCGTCGAACAGCAGCTTTCCGAGGAGGAGCTGCTCTACATAATGCTGGGCGTCATCGCCACCGGCACGGACACGGTCACCAACGCCCTGGGCCGCATCATGGTGAACCTGATGCGGGACGACCGGGCGCAGTGGAAGCAGGTCGTCGCGGGGGCGGAGGTGAGCCCGCAGGTCCTGGAGGAGCTGCTGCGGCTGATGCAGCAGGGCAACGGCGCGATGCTGCGGATGGCGGAGGAGGACGTGGAACTGCCGTCGGGGACGATCAGGGCCGGGGAGACCGTCGTCCTGCCGCTGTCGCCGGCCGGCCTGGACCCGGCGGTGTACCCCGATCCGTACGCGCTCCGCTTCGACCGCGAATCGCCGCCGCGCGCGCTGGTGTTCGGCGGCGGCGCGCACTACTGCGTCGGTGTTCACCTGGGAAAGGCAGAGCTGCAGATCGCCGTCCAGACGCTTGTCGAGCGGTTCCCCGAGGTGCGGCCGGCGGTGGCACCGGAGAAACTGCGGTTCTCCCGGGGGGATCTGCTCAGCACGCTGAAGGCTTTCCCCGTCCTCTGGTGAATTCCGCGCCCCGCCGGTGAATCGGCGTGCGCCGGCGAACTCCGCAGCGCTGCCGGGGAATACCGCCCCGCCGGCGCCCACCGGTTTTTCGGGTGTGTCCCGCGCTTCGCGGCGAGCCGCGCCGGGTGAGAGCGGAACCGTCGGTGCCTGTCCTTCACCGGGACCGGCGGGGCGTCCTCACCCGGGCTGCGCGGGCTCGGCCAGGACAAGGGCCAGCAGACCGGGGAAACACGCCTCGAACTCGGGCCGCCGCAGGCGGTTGAGGCGCCGGGATCCCCGGTCCACCTGCTCCAGCAGGCCAGCCGCGCGCAGGACGGCGAAGTGGTGGCTGGCGGTCGCCTTCGACACCGGGAGGTCGAACGTCCCGCAGGCCCGGCTGAAGTCGGGCTCGGCGGCGCAGGCGCGGAGGATCGCGCGGCGTACCGGATCGGCGAGCGCGTCGAGTGCCTCTTGCAGCGTCACCTCGGCCGGGTCGGCGTGGACCAACCCTCTGGCGCGGCGCGAAACGGTGTCAGCCATGACGGATCCCTCCTCGGCTCAACATGGGCCCGACATCATGGGCATGGTACGACGAAGGTGTCCGGTCGGCCCCGCGCTGCCTGCTCGGCCCCGCCCCGGCGAGGCTCGGCCGATCGCGTCCAGCCGGCTCAGCTTCCGCGCGGAGAGGGCGATCGCGGCGGCCCCGACGTTGTCCGTGAGGTGGTCGGGGTCGCCGGTGCCGGGGATGGCGGGGACGTGCGGGCCGCGGTGGAGGGTCCAGGCCAGGCGGATCCGCGCCGGGAGGCACCGTGCGCGTCGGCCACCTCGCGGAGCGCGTCGTCCCCGGCGCCGGGCGTGCCGCCCCGGGCGCCGCGGGCCGTCGCGGACGGGCCGCCGGCGGCGAAGAACGGGACGAAGGCGATGCCCTTGTCACCGCACTCGGCGAACAGCCCGTCGCCGCCGCGCTGGCCGAGCCCGTAGCGGTTCTGCACGCACACCACGGGGGCGATGGCGAGCGCCTCGGCGAGCTGGTGGGAGCGGACGTTGGAGACGCCAAGGTGCCTGATCAGCCCGGCCTGGCGCAACTCGGCCAGTACGCCGAAGCGTTCGGCCGGCGGCTCGGGGCCGTGCACCCGCGGGTTCACCACGTCGAGGTGGTCGCGGCCCAGTTGCCGCAGGTTCCCCTCGACCTGGCCGCGCGGCTGGTCCGGGCGCGCGGCCGGCGTCCACTCCCCCGAGGCGTCCTTGCCGGGGCCGGCCTTGGTGACGACGACGAGCCCGTCCGGATACGGGTTGCCCGGCGCGCTGTTGATCGGCTCGTGCGCCGACCGCAGCGCCGAGAAGTAGAAGGCCGCGGTGTCGATGTGGTCGACGCCGAGCTCCACCGCCCGCCGCAACACCCGCATGGCCCGTGGACAGGTCAGTTGAGGTCCGGTCGGCGTGACGGGCGCCCACCGCACGCCGGGCAGTCCGGGCGGCGTTCATGGCGCTGGATCACCGGATCGCCGAGGTCCATCAGGTTCACGCCGTAGCGGAACCCCGGTTCCATCGGCGGCACCCCGCTGAGCAGCGCCAGCGCCGCGTGCGCGACCAGGGTGCCCGACAGCGCCGCGGTGACCGCGCTCGCCGGGTTCCACGGCATCCGCGGCGAGGCGGCGTCCTCGCTCTGCCCGGGGCCCAGCCGCAGGTCGCGCCGCTCGCTCTCACCGGCCCGCTGGCACTCCCAGCAGGGCCCCTCCCCCGGCACGTGGACGCCCGCCGTCACCAGCGGGCCGCGGTAACCGCCCTCCACCCAGGGGAGGTCGAGAGCCAGGCAGACCCGGTTGGCCCAGCGCCGGATCTCCGCCGGCCGGTCCGCGCCGAGCACCAGCAGGTCGTACGGGCCGCCCTCGCCGTACGCCAGCAGCGTCATGAGGTCGTCCGGACCGCGTACCTCCAGCGGCTGGCCGGTCACCGTCACATCGGAGTTCAGCGAGCGCAGCGCGGTGACCGCCGCGTCGGCCTTGGGGCGGCCGATGTCCTTCTCGCGGTAGAGCAACTGCCGGTTCAGATTCGAGAGCTCGACCACGTCGGGGTCCACCGCGTGCACATGTCCGACGCCCGAGGCGACCAGCAGCTGCGCGGCGGCCCCGCCCGTACCGCCGACGCCGAGGACCACCACCCGGGCCCGGTGTAATCGCAGCTGCGCCTGCCACGCGCTGGCTTCGGGCTTGAGGTCCATCCAGCGCAGCAGCGCCACCCCGCGCGCGTACCGGATCGGATCGCGGTCACCGAGTTCGGGCGGCACCTGCGCCGCCGCGTCGTCCACGAACCCCGCTTCCCACAGGTCGGCCATCGCCGAGCACACCGTGGCGGTCGTCACCGCCGGATGCCGCGCGGTCACCTCGGCGGCGATCTGGTTGAGGCCGCGGCTGCCGTCCATCGTCTCGGTCAGTGTCCAGATCCAGCCGTCGGGGTCGGCGATCTCCGCGCCGATGCCGTAGATCACGCTGCCGACCCGGACGTTGCCGTCCACCGTGCGGTACGCGCGGTGCTCCGGTTTGATCCTCGGCCGGTACAGCGGCAGCCGGATCCGCGGATCGGCGGCGGCCCCCGGATCGGTGCCCGCGCCCGGCTCCGCGGCGGAGCCCGCCCTCGCGTCCGGGACGGCGGCCGAGCTCACGCCGACGCCCGTTGCCGTGCCCGTACCCTGTTCCCCGGTCCCGGTGCCGTGAACTGCCGCCACGTCAACCTCACCCCCGTCAACGTCTGCCCCTTGACACTGTCGCGGGCCCGTCGCAGCCTTGGCAAGGCGTAGGAGACCGGGGGTAATTAGCCAACTGCCCTACGCCGCAGCCGACTTGGACAGAGAGGAGATCTCGTGGCAGCCACGATTGTCATCCGTCCGCTGGACAAGAAGGAGACCACCGGCGACAGCAACTCCAACGGCACGTGACGTCGGCGATGGCCGACGCGTACCCAAGCGTCGCGGGGGTCGCAGCCGCGGCCTCCGCGTTCGCCCGTTTCCACCCGCGGTTGTGCACGCTGCGGGAGATCGGCCAGTCGCGTGAGGGTCGGCCGCTGCATGTGCTCAGCTACGGACGTGGCCGACGCAACGTCCTGGTGGTGGCCGGCCCGCACTCCGACGAACGCATCGGTTCGGCGACCGCGCTGCGGCTGGCGGAGCGGGTCGCAGCCGACCCCTGGCTGCACGCCCGCGCCGACGCCACCTGGCACTTCCTGCTCTGCCTCGACCCGGACGGCACGGTCCGCAGCGAGGAGGGTCCGGCGGTCCGCCGCACCCCCGCGGCGCACTTCCGCCACTCCTACCGGCCGCCCGCCGACGAGCAGCCCGAGTGGGCGCCCTCGATCCGCGCCGCCGACGACCAGCTTCCCGAGTCCCAGGCGCTGATCGACCTGATCGACGAGCTCCAGCCCTTCCTCCAGTGCTCGCTGCACGGCAACGACCTCGGCGGCTCCTGGATCCAGCTCACCCGCGACCTGCCGGGGCTGGCCGAGCCGCTCGGCAAGCTGTCCGCCGAACGCGACGTGCCGGTACAGACCGGCACCTACGACGCCCTCTACTGGACGGTGTCCGGGCCCGGCGTCTATGTGATGCCGGGCCCGGGGCGGCCGGCCCAGTTCGACAGCCTGCCGGAGGACGTCAACCGCTCCACCTGGATCCGGCCGCACGCCTACGGCGGGATGACCGCGCTGTTCGAGGTCCCGATGTGGGCCAGCCGCAAGGTCGCCGACACCGACCCGCACCCCGACCCGGCCCGTGCCCTGGCGGGCCTGGCCACGCTGCTGCGCCGGCAGTCGGACCGCACCTCGGTGCTGCTGGAGCAGGTGCGGCCGCTGCTGCCGGACGGCGGCGCGGCCCCGGCCCACCGGCCCTTCGCCGCCAAGGCGGGCGGCCCCGGCGAACGCGCCACGCTGCTGCGCATCGTGGAGAACCTCACCGCGATCTGCCCGCAGGTCGCCGACGAGTGGGAACGGCTGCACCCCTCGCCCGTGCCGCTCAGCCGGGCCCACCTCACCGCGCTCGACATCGCGGCCCGGCGGATCTCGCTGCGCACCACCGGCACGCTGCTGCGCCTGCTCGACTGCGTGGCCGCCGACGCGCTGCCCGCCGAGCGCCTCCCGGGCAGCGCGCAGAGCCGTGTCCGCCAGCAGTGCGAACGGCAGCTCGCCGAGTGGGCGGACGAGCTGACCGTCGGCCACGACCTGGCCTGGGTCCCGGTCTCCGACCAGGTCGGCCTCCAGTCCGAAACCGTCCTCGCGGCGTTCCGCCTGCTCACCGAGGGCTAACAGCAGGGGCTGCCGAGGGCCGGCCGGTCCCGGGGGCCGGGGTCTTGGGACCGGCCGTGGCCGCGGGGGCTCAGACGGCGGCCGCGGTCAGTTCGGCGGCCAGCAGCTCCGCCACCTGGACCGCGTTGAGGGCCGCGCCCTTGCGGAGGTTGTCGCTGGACAGGAACAGCGCCAGGCCGTTCTCAACGGTCTCGTCGACCCGGATGCGGCCCACGTAGGACGCGTCGCGGCCGGCCGCCTGGAGCGGGGTGGGGATCTCGGAGAGCTCGACGCCGGGCGCGGCGGCCAGCAGCTCGTACGCCCGCTCGACACTGATCGGCCGGGCGAACCGCACGTTGACCTGGAGCGAGTGGCCGGAGAAGACGGGGACGCGGACGCAGGTGCCGGACACCTTGAGGTCCGGGATCTCCAGGATCTTGCGGGACTCGTTGCGGAGCTTCTGCTCCTCGTCGGTCTCGAAACTGCCGTCGTCCACGATCTTCCCGGCCAAAGGCAGGACGTTGAACGCGATCGGGCGGGCGTAGACGGCCGGAGCCGGGAAGTCGACCGCGTCGCCGTCGAAGGTGAGCCGGTCGGCGTGCTCGACGACCTTGGTGGCCTGGCCGTGCAGCTCGGCCACGCCGGACAGCCCGGAGCCGGAGACCGCCTGGTAGGTGGTGGCGACCATGGCGACCAGCCCGGCCTCCTCGTGCAGCGGGCGCAGCACCGGCATCGCGGCCATCGTGGTGCAGTTCGGGTTGGCGATGATGCCCTTGGGGCGGTCGGCCAGCGCGTGCGGGTTGACCTCGGAGACCACCAGCGGCACGGCGGGGTCGCGGCGCCAGGCGGAGGAGTTGTCGACCACGACCGCGCCCTGCGCCGCGACCTTCTCGGCAAGCTCGCGGGAGGTGGCGCCGCCGGCCGAGAACAGCACGATGTCCAGGCCGGTGTAGTCCGCGGTGGCCGCGTCCTCCACCGTGATCTCACCGGCGGGCACGCTCCCCGCGCCCTCCCACGCCAGGCTCCGCCCGGCGGAACGGGCCGAGGCGAACAGCCGCAGCTGCGTCACCGGGAACTTGCGCTCGGCCAGCACCTTGCGCATGACCCCGCCGACCTGTCCGGTCGCACCGACGATTCCGATCCTCATCCGGTCTCTCTCCGATCTGGTCGCGCCCGCCGGGTGTACGGCCGGGCGGCGCTGGGTGGGCCCGCCCGTCCGAGTATCCCCCGGAGCGGGAGCGGGACGGCGGGTGATTTCAGGGGACGAGACGCGGGGCCGCCGCCGGCGCGGCCCAGGGCTGCGGGGCCGCCGCCCCGGCCGGCCGGCTCCGCACGCCTCGCCCGGCGCCCGCCACGGCCTCCGCCACGGTCACGGCCCGCGTCCCGGTCCCCAGCCCGGTCCCCAGCCCGGTCCCGGCCCGGCCGGCGGCCGGGCCGGGGCCTTCCCCCGCCACGGGTCCGGTCCCCGCCGCAGGCCCGATCCCCACCGCGGCCTCCGCCGCCAGAGCGGCGCGGAGCGCCTCGGGACTCGCCGGCAGCAGGGGCAGGCGGACGTCCGGGGTCGGTATGCGGCCGTGGGCGTGCAGGACCGCCTTGACGACGGCCGGGTTCGGCTCGCGGAACAGGGCGGCGCCGAGCCCGGCCAGCCGGTGTCCGAGGTGCCGGTCGCCGGTCGCGGCGAGTTCCGCCCAGCGGGCGGTGGCGAGGTGGGCGGAGGCCAGGACGGCGCCGTCCGCGCCGAGGGCCAGCAGGGCGGGGGCGAGGGCGTCGTCCCCTGCGAGCACCGCGAAGCCGGCCGGGTGGTCGCCGAGGAAACCGACGGTCTCCGCGTCGATGCCGCCGGTGGCGTACTTCACGCCGATCACCCCGGGTATCGCGGCCAGCTGGCGCAGCGCCCGCGCGGTCAGCGGCTGACCGGTGCGGTGCGGGACGTGGTAGACGAGCAGCGGCACGGGCCCGGCCGCGGCCAGCTCGCGGAAGTGGGCCAGCACCCCCGCTTCGCCCGGTCGGGTGAACGACGGCACGGTCACCAGGGCGGCGTCCGGTATGACGCGCGCCCCGGCCAGCGCCGCCAGCTCCCGGGCCGCCCGCCGGGTGGAGCCCGCGCCCGCGCCGACCACGAAGCGCGCGCCCCGCTCCCGGCAGACCCGCCCGACGGTCGCCGCCACCTCCGCCCGCTCGTCGTCCTCCAGCGCGGCCGGCTCCCCGGTGGTGCCGAGCGCGACGAGTCCCGAAGCGCCGTCCGCCAGCACCTGGCGGGCGAGCGCTTCCAGCGCGCGGGTGTCGACCCGTCCGTCCGGCCCGAACGGCGTGATCAGCGGTACGTGGATCATGCCGTCGAGTCTGCCCCCCGCACACCGAGTAGGTCCAGTTAAATATCCTGCATGGAACCGTTAAGTGCTCCTACACTCACGGCCATGTACGAGATATCCACTGACCCGGCCCGCCTCGACGTCCCCCGTGTCCACGAATGGCTCTCCACCGACGCGTACTGGGCGCTGGGCCGCCCGCTCGCCAAGCAGCGGGCCGCCATCGCCGGCTCCCTCAACTTCGGCGCGTACCGCCCCGACACCGGCGAGCAGCACGCCTACGCCCGCGTCGTGACGGACCTCGCCTCCTTCGCCTGGCTCTGCGATGTCTACGTGGCCCGCGAGGCCCGCGGCCGCGGTCTCGGCACCCGGCTGGTCACCGCCGTCCGCGACCACCTGACCGGGTACGGCCTGCGCCGCATCATGCTGGCCACGGCGGACGCGCACGGCGTCTACGCCAGGATCGGCTTCGAGCCGCTCGCCGAACCCGGCAAGTGGATGGTCCTCGGTCTCCAGTAGGGCCGCCGGCCCCGGCCGTACCCCTCTACGCCCCCCTGCCCTCGTCCCGGCTCCCGGCGTGCCCCGCGCCCGCGGGCCCGGCCGAGCAGCACCCGTTCCACCTCGGTACGGCCCGGCACCCGGTTCAGCCGCAGCGGCCCCGCGGCCGGGTGCAGGGCGTTGCGCACCCGCCGGTTGTCGAGCCGCTCAAGGCTCCGCGCCCCCGCACTCACGGGGCTGACTGCGTCGGCCCGACCGCGTTTCGCAGCGAACGCCAGCGGGTACGGCGACGGCTCGTCACCCGGGGCCGGGCCGTCGGCCGGGCGGCTCAACGGCCTTGGACCGCGGTGACCAGGTCCCGCATGCCGACGACCACCGGGTGCGGGTCCACCGTTCTCGGCCGCGCCACCCGGTCGGCGCTGCGGGCGTAGCCGAGGAAGGGCACCGAGCGGCCGTCGCGGCTGCCGCGTCGCCCGCCGGGTCGCCGATCATCAGGCACTCCGAGGGCCGTACCGCCAGGCCGTCGACCGCCCGCAGCAGGCAGTCGGGGTGCGGCTTCAGCAGCGCGGCGTCCACCGCGCTGCGCCCGTGGATCCGGCCGCCGAAGCAGTCGTCCAGGTCGTGTTCCCTGAGGCAGGCCCGGACCGCGGCGGGGGCGTTGTTCCTCGTGACGGCGAGCCGCCGCCCGCTGCCGGCGGCGGCCCGGATGAACACGTCGGCCGGCGGGGTCGGTTCGGCCGACCGGACGGCCGTCTCCTCCGCCTCCGCGAGCGTCTGCTGGAGCTCGGCCGCCAGCCCGCCGCGCGGGGACCGCAGGATCGCCAGCGGGTCGGTGCTCGCCAGCAGCGCGGGATCGGTCACCGGACTCCCCCGCTCGGCCAATCGGTCCCGCACGGTCTGCGCGATCTCCCCGGCCGGGTATCCCCGGAAGAGGTGGCAGACGGGCCCGTCGAAGTCCGGCAACCGGCACTTCGCCCTGGCCAGCCGTGCCCGCAGCCGGAGCAGGGAAGGTTCGTGGTACGCAGAGGTCACCGGACGAGTCTCGGCGGCCCGAAGATCGTTGGCCAGAGCGAAGCGCCGGGCCCTGGCCGCAGGTCCGCCGGCCCGGTCCGGGGCCGCGCCGGACCGCTCGTTCACTCGAAGAGCGTCACCGTCTCCGCGATGGTCCTCCACAGGGAGTCGAACCACGCCTGCGACTCGGTGACGAACCGGGACGGGTGCGAGTGCGGCCGCTCCGGGTCGTGGCGGTGGTGGAAGAGGGTGGTGCTCACGCCGGGGACGTCGTAGATCAGCTCGTGCCGGCCGTCGCCGAAGGTGACCTCGCGTTCGATCACGCGGTAGTAACCGGAGAGCGCCACGTGCTTGTTGAGGAGGCAGAGCTTCTGCGGGGGCGTCGCGGGCACCGCTTTGCACTCGATGGAGCACGTGATGTCCGGGCGGACGTCGGAGAGCCGGGTGAAGGCGCTGCGCAGGGTGATCGCGTGGCCGCGGACGAGCTGGCGGAGGCGGCGCAGGGGGCGGTCGTCGGTCAGGTCGGCGACCAGGCGGGGAAGGGCGAGGGCGGTGTCCCGGGTGGGGAGCAGGACCCGGACGTGGAGGGCGGAGGGGTTCAGCTCGCCGAGCACGACGCGCTGAAGATGCGCGGCAAGGGCGCCGCCGAGGGTCTCGGTGGTGAGGGAGCAGGCGTCGATCGTCACCTCACGCGTCTCGAAGGCCGCACGGGGGTCGCACTCGTCCCGTCCGAGGATGTACGGGACGCCACGCAACCACCCTGCCTTCAGCCTTCGCACAGCGCCACGAAGGAGGGATCGGTCCCATGCTCGCTCTCCGTTTGTGTGGATACGCGTTCGAACAGCTCGTGCAGTGGCGGTACGGCGCCGCGGGGATGCTCGCGCTCGGCTTCGTCACGTCGGGCCACAAGGCACGGAACACCACCTGCACGGCCACCGGCCTCACCGCGCCGGCACCCCTGCTGGCCCAGTAGGCGGAAGCAGGCGTACACGGCGCAAGAGACACACAGGACGCCTAAAACACAGAAGACACAGAAGACGCCGAGGGCACGGGGTTCAGAATTCGTCGGGGCACCAAGGGCGGCGGGGGGTGCGGAAGAGCGTGTCCGCGGTCCGCGCCGCTTCCGCGCGGTGCTCCGTCAGCCGCCCCAGGGCCGCCAGCCGCACCGGGGACTCGTCACCGAGGTAGAGGCAGGCCAGGTCGGCGGCGGACAGGGTCAGATCGGGCGCCGCGGAGGTCGGCGCGCAACAGGCGGCACCCGAGGCGTCCGTCTCCAGCAGGAACCGCCCGCCCGCCGGTCCCGACGGGTCCTGGACGTCGAGGACGAGCGCGGTGGGAGCCCCCGCGTAGGTACGGGCTGCCAGGGCCGCCGGGGTGTCCAGCAGCCGCGCCCACATGTGGTCCGCGTACGTCTCGGTACGGGCGGCCCGCGGGTCGCCGAGCAGCAGCGGCAACAGGTCGTCGGGAGCGCGGTGCCCGGACCCGAGCCGGGTCACCCAGTCCAGGGACAGCAGGAGCCGCCACAGGTCCCGCTCGGCGGCGGGGGTGGCGGCGATCAGCTGCCGTACGGTCGCCCGGTTCGCGGGCAGCTTGCCGGGCCACTCGTCGTCGCCGACGTCCCACTGCGCCAAGCCGTCGATCCGGCCGTCGGCGTCCCGGTGGAGCGCCTGGAACGGCTCCTTCCAGGGCCCGTTGGAGGGCAGCACCACCTCGCCGGTCGCCATGTCCCACCACCGCGGCAGCCGGTTGACGGCCCCCGGGGTGCGCGTCCGGACCCGGTCGTACAGCGCGGGGCCGGACCGCCGCACCTCGTCGAGCGTCGCCAGGTCCACCCGCCCGCCGTCGTCGGGACCGGCGTAGCGGCGGTCGAGCGCGGCCCGCGGCAGGTCGACCTCCCAGCCGGTCACCCAGGTCGCCGGGCCGAAGCCGAACCGCCCGTAGATCGGGTACTCGGCGGCGATCAGGATCGCCGCCGGCTCCCCGCGTTCCCTCGCGGCGGCCAGTTCCGCGGCCATCATCCGGCCCGCCAGCCCCCGGCGCCGGTGGGTCGAGGTCACCGTGACGTTGGTGATCGCCGAGGCCGGCAGTGTCGCGCCGCCGGGGACGGTCAGCTCGCGAGGCATGCTGCGGCACGTCGCCACGCACCGGCCCGCGTCGTACACCCCCCGACTCCGCTCCAGGTCGAGCGCGAGGCGGCGCAGCGCCACCTCCTCGGGCGCCATCGGGCCCGCGTGGTGGAAGCCGGTGGCGACCGCCCGGAGCCAGTCGGGGACGTCGGGCTCTTCCACGGTGCGGAGGTCGAGGCTCATGGCGGCACGCTATGCGCGGCGCGGCGGGCGGCGCACCCCGATAAGCGCGGGTGAGTACCGGCGAGCGCGGGTGAGTGCCGGTGAGTGCCTGGCGCGACGGCCGCCGGCGCCCGGCCGCCGCCCCCGCTCAGCCCTCCGTCAGGAGGTCGTCCACGTGCGCCTCGCCCGCCCGGTACCGCCGGGTGATCTCCGCCGAGCAGCCGTCGACCGTCTGCTGGAGCGCGCGCCTGCGCCCGGAGACCTGCTGCTCGTACCGCAGCAGTCGGCCCCTTGCCGCGTGCAGCTCCTGGTCGGTGCGCGCTTCGAGGTCGAAGAGCGCCACCTCGGACAGCATCTCCTCGGCGAGCCGCCGCACCCGCTCGGTCAGCGGCGTGCCGAGCGTGACGTGCCGGGCCGACGACCGCACCCGCGAGGGGCCGTCGGTGAGGATTTCGGAGAGCCGGTCCACGACCGGGGACTCCGCGTCGGCGGCGTGGTCGCCCGCCGGCACGTCGGCGCCCGCGCCGCCGCGGCGGGTCAGCTCGGCCCTGAGGATGTCGATCCGGCCGTGCAGCATCCGGCGCAGATAGGACAGGTCGGCCTCCTCCTGCTGGGCCTCGCGGCGCAGCGTCCGCAGCGCGGCCAGGTCCAGCGTGGCCAACTCGGGCCCGGCGGTGTCCGCGAGGGGGCCGCGGGGGGCGGGCGGTCGGAGCGGACCCGGCGCGTCGGCCTTCAGCATGCGGTGGCCCTTCCTGGTCGGCGCCGTCGTTGCCGCGGGCGCCGCGGTGGATGGTGATCGTGGTACAGCAGTGCGGAAAGTCTGTCCAGCGCCGGATGCGGTCATACCTGTCCCCTGCCCGCGACGCCCTTTCCGCCCCCTTTGATGCTGCCACCTGCCGCCGACGCACCGCAGCGACTCTGCACCCGAACGGCCGTCGCGACACATGTGCGAGGCGGCCGGGCGACGGTACGCGGCCGGGGCACGCGCCCCCTTCACCCCTGTGCCCGCCGCCGGACGGCACCCGACACAATAGGGCCATGCGAGCAGTGGCCCAGCGCGTGAGCGAAGCGAAGGTCGTCGTGGACGGGCGGACCGTCGGCGCCGTCCAGGGACCCGGGTTGTGCGTCCTGGTGGGGGTGACGCACGACGACACCAAGGAGAAGGCCGCCGCGCTGGCCCGCAGCTGTGGACGCTGCGGATCCTGCCGGAGGAGCGCTCCTGCTCGGACATCGACGCGCCGCTGCTCGTCATCAGCCAGTTCACGCTTTACGGTGACGGCCGCAAGGGTCGCCGTCCGACCTGGAACGCCGCCGCGCCGGGCCACCTCGCCGAGCCACTGGTCGACGAGGTCGTCGCCCAGCTCCGGGCGCTGGGCGCGACCGTCGAGACCGGGGTCTTCGGCGCGGACATGAAGGTGTCGCTGACCAACGACGGCCCCTTCACGCTCGTGGTGGACCTCTAGGGTCTGTCGTTCGGATCGCCGCGCAGATCCACACGGCAGGCCCTGGCCACCGCCCCTTAGGGCGCCACCACCGTCTCCTGCGCCGCCGCCGTCTCCTCGGCCAGCAGCGTCGCCCCCTCCGGGGTGTTCCGCTTCACCAGTGCCAGCGCGATCGGGCCCAGCTCCCAGTGCCGGGCCGAGGACGTGATGAAGCCGACCGCGCGCCCGTCCGCGCCCTCCTCGGCGATGCGCACCGGGGCGCCGTGCGCGGGCAGGTGCACCTCGCTGCCGTCCAGGTGCAGGAAGACCAGCCGGCGCGGCGGACGTCCCAGGTTGTGGACCCGGGCGACCGTCTCCTGCCCGCGGTAGCAGCCCTTTTGCAGGTGCACCGCGGAGTCCAGCCAGCCCAGCTCGTGCGGGATCGTCCGGTGGTCGGTCTCCAGGCCCAGCCGCGGCCGGTGCCCCTCGATCCGCAGCGCCTCGTACGCGAGGACGCCGATCGCCGGTCCGGACGCGGCGGCGAAGGACTCCAGCCGGTCGCGGGGCACGAAGACGTCCCGGCCGTACGCGGTCTCCCGCACCGGCCACTCGGCGGGCACGGCGGTGATGGAGCCGGCCGGCAGGAAGACCACCGCGTACCGGTCGGTGGCGTCCGCGATGTCCACCCGGTAGAAGAACTTCATGCTTTCCAGGTAGCCGAGCAGCGCTTCCTCGGTGCCGGGTTCGACGTGCATCCAGGTGGTGGCGCCGTCGTCCACCAGGTAGAGGGCGTGCTCGATGTGGCCGTGCGCCGAGAGGATCAGCGACTCGGTCGCAGTCCGCGGCGCGAGGTTCTCCACATGCTGGGTGAGCAGCAGGTGCAGCCAGGCGAGCCGGTCCGCGCCGCCGACCGTCACCACACCGCGGTGCGACAGGTCGACGAACCCGCTTCCGCCGGCGAGCGCGCGCTGCTCGCGGAAGAGGTCGCCGTAATGCGCGGCGACCCCCTCGTCAGGGCCTTCTGCGGGGACGGCGCCGTGCAGCGACAGCAAAGGGCTCTTCGTCATGCCGTCAAGCGTACGACTCGTCAGGCGTCCGGCCGCTCGCCGGATGCCTGCTCGGCCTTGCGGGCGCAGTCGCGGCAGCGTCCGAAGATCGCGAAGTGCTTCATGTCGGTCTCGAAGCCGAACCGCGCGCGCAGCCCGTCCTTCAGCGGCGCGGCCAGTTCCACGTCGGCCTCGGTGACCGAGTCGCAGTCCCGGCACACCAGGTGCATGTGGTCGTGCCGGTCCGCGAGGTGGTATGTGGGGGCGCCGTGGCCGAGGTGGGCGTGGGTGACCAGGCCCAGCTCCTCCAGCAGCTCGAGGGTGCGGTAGACGGTCGAGATGTTCACGCCGGAGGCCGTCTTGCGCACCTGGCACAGGATGCCGTCCGGCGTCGCGTGCTCCAGGGTGCCGACAGCCTCCAGGACCAGTTGCCGCTGCGGGGTCAGCCGGTAGCCGCGCTGCCGCAGATCGCTCTTCCAGTCGGTGGTCGCCACCCGACCAGTGTAGGTCGGGCTTACTTGAAGAAGGCGATTCCGTCGTCGGGAAGGTCCTTGAGGTCGGCGGCCCACTCCCGCGGGTCCACCACCCTCTTCAAGTGGGCCGACATGTACGGGCGCAGCGGCACCTCCGGGGTGCTCTTCTCGCCCACCCACATCAGGTCGCTGTTCACGTACCCGTACAGCCGCTTGCCGCCGCTGTACGCGGAGGCGACCGGCAGCCGGGCCACCGCGTCCGTCACCAGGTCGATCTGCGGCTTGCCCTCGGCCAGCTCACCGGTCCAGATTTCCACCACGCCCTCGTCGCGGGTGGTGGTCACGTCGACCTTGCGCTCGGCGTCGATCCGCCAGTAGCCGGTCTCGTTCTCCAGCGGGCGGACCTTCTTGCCGTCCGCGTCCAGCACCCAGGTGTGCGAGGCGTACTCCAGGAAGGGGCGGCCGTCGTGGGTGAAGACGACCTCCTGCCCGAAGTTGCACTTCTCGGCACCGGGGAAGTCGTGCACACCCGCGCCCGTCCAGCGTCCGAGCAGGAAGGCCAGCGGCACCAGCTCGGGGTGCAGGTCGGATGGGATCTCGATCATGTCAGCGCTGGCCCTGGTAGAGCTTCTTCACCGCGTAGAACGCGAACAGGGCGATGCCCACGCAGATCAGCACGAGCAGAGCGTCGAAGTAGTACTGGATTTCCACGGACGTGCTCCTAGGGCGGGCAGGCGGTCGGGGCCGCGCACAAGTCTAGTGCGCGGCCCCGGCACCGGCGCGGCCAGCCCTGGCCGGCCGCCGGTACGCCGCCGGTACGCCGCCGGCGCGGTCGCCGCCACCGCCGCCCGCGCGGTACGCGGCCGGTGCGCGGGACGACGGGCCCCCGGCCGACGGGGCCGGCGGTCCCGCGGGATCAGCGGCCCGACTCCAGGCGCCGGTGCTGGGCGGCCAGCAAGGACGGCAGCTGGGCGCGGGACCGGCTCCCGCCGCCGGTCACGGTGAGGATGATCTGGGTGTCGCCCTGGTAGGAGACGGCCAGCACGGTGTCGGTGCTCTCGGCGGAGCCGGACGCCAGGTCGTACGCGCGGGCGGGGAAGTCCGTGGCCAGGGGAATGGCGGCGCCCTCGTAGGAGTGGGCGGCGTAGTACGCGGCGGCGTCGGCGGGGGTGCCGAGGCGGATCAGTTTGACGGTGACCTCGAAGATCCCGTCCGCGGTCGAATACGTGCGGTAGGCGCCGGCGCGGAAGCCGTACGTGCGCAGCTCGCCGCGGGCCGCGGAGTCGTCGGGCGCGGTGGCGGCGATGTCGTCGGCGGTGAGCGGCGAGCCGGCCCGGTCACCGGTCACGTCGGCGTCCGCGGGCGGGGGGAGCAGGAAGTACCGCAGGTCGCCGCTGTGCACACCGCCGGTCACGTGTCCGCCGCCGCGGGCGGCGGCCGAGGCGCCGGCCGCCGCGGGTTCGTCCCGTGCCGGGCCGGTGGCGGACGGCGCGGGCGCCTCCGGGGTGCCGGCCGCCGTCGCCGCGTCCGCGCGCTCCGCGCCCGTGTGCCCCGGGGACGACGGGCCGCACGCGGCCACCGTCCCCGCGGTGACGGCCGCCAGCACGGCCAGGCCGACTCCGGCGAGCAGCCCGCCGCGGCGGCGGCGCGGGCCGCCGTCGTTGTGATCCACCAGGCCCCCCGGGCGACGACGTGCAGGTGTGCGGTGCACACGGATCTGCTTTATATCACCGCCTAGGCTGTGGCCATGGCGAACAAGCTCGTGATCAAGGTGACGGCGGGGTCGGACGCCCCCGAGCGCTGCTCCCAGGCGTTCACGGTGGCGGCGGTCGCCGTCGCCAGCGGGGTCGAGGTGTCCTTGTGGCTGACCGGCGAGGCCGCGTGGTTCGCGCTGCCGGGCCGGGCCGCGCGGTTCGAGCTGCCGCACGCGGCGCCGCTGCCGGACCTGCTGGACTCGGTCCTGGGGGCGGGGCGGGTCACCCTGTGCACGCAGTGCGCGGCCCGCCGGGACATCGGCGAGAAGGACGTCATCGCGGGGGTAAGGATCGCGGGCGCGCAGGTGTTTCTCAGCGAGATCATGCCCGACGGCGTCCAGGCGCTCGTCTACTGATCCGGCCGGACACCGGGGCAGCCCGCCCGGTACGGATCCGGCCGGACACCGGGGCGGCCCGCACCGTACGCGTCCCGCCGCACACCGGGGTCACCTCTCCCGTACGCCCGCGCCGACCACCGCTCGCGTCCCGTACGCCCGCACCGACTACCGCTCGCGCCGGTCGTCCGGGTCCTTGGGGTTCCCGGACCGCTTGCGGCCCTCCAGCTCGGCCCACCACGCGTCCGACTGCGCGTCCCCTGACTCCTCGTCCCACCAGTGGTCCTCGGGCCCGCGCCGGTTGGCCACGATCGCCGCGGCGGGCGGAATCACCATCGCGACCAGGCACATCGCGATGGCCGCCGGCACCGACCACAGGCGCACGACCGACCACGCCAGGATGAAGAGCACGGCACAGGTGCCCATCATGACGAAGTACCAACGACGACGGCGCACGAACACGCTTCCACGGTACGTCGGCACGGCTCCGGCAGCACCCGCTCAGCGGGCGGCCGGGCAAGGGCCGGTACGCCGGCAGCGCGAAGGGCCGCAACCCCCTTGCGCGGGGTTGCGGCCCTGGCGTGCGGCCGGGCGCCTCAGATGGCGATGGCGACCTCGGCGGGCGCGCCCTGGGTGGCGACGACGGTGCGGTCCACGGTGGCGCCGGGAACGAGGGCGCGCAGCGTCCACGTCCCGGGAGCCGCGAAGAAACGGAACTGGCCGGTGGCGGACGTGGGCACCTCGGCGGTGAACTCGCCGCCGCCGTCCAGTAGCCGTACGTAGCCGCTGACCGGCTCGCCGTCACGGGTCACGGAACCCTGGATGATCGTCTCGCCTGCCACGTCGACGCCCGCCAGATCGGGACCGCCGGCCTTCGCTCCACACATACGGATCAGTCCTCGCCTCTGTTTGGTCGGTCCGGCGTCAGTTGGCGCCGAGTTCGATCGGCACGCCGACGAGCGAGCCGTACTCGGTCCAGGAACCGTCGTAGTTCTTGACGTTCGGCTGGTCCAGCAGCTCGTGCAGCACGAACCAGGTGAGCGCCGAGCGCTCGCCGATCCTGCAGTACGCGATGGTGTCCTTGGCCAGGTCGACGCTCTCGTCCTGGTAGAGCTGGACGAGCTCGTCGTCGGACTTGAAGGTGCCGTCGTCGTTGGCGTTCTTCGACCACGGGATGTTGCGGGCGCTCGGCACGTGGCCGGGCCGCTGGGACTGCTCCTGCGGCAGGTGCGCGGGGGCCAGCAGCTTGCCGGAGAACTCGTCGGGCGAGCGGACGTCGACCAGGTTCAGCGAACCGATCGCGGCCACCACGTCGTCGCGGTAGGCGCGGATCGAGGTGTCCTGGGCCTTGGCCCGGTAAGTCGTCGCGGCGCGCTCGGGAACCGCCACCACCAGGTCGCGGGAGTCCAGCTCCCACTTCTTGCGGCCGCCGTCGAGCAGCTTGACCGAGTCGTGCCCGTAGAGCTTGAAGTACCAGTAGGCGTACGCGGCGAACCAGTTGTTGTTGCCGCCGTAGAGCACCACGGTGTCGTCGTTGGCGATGCCCTTGGCCGACAGCAGCGCCTCGAAACCGGCCTGGTCGACGAAGTCACGCCGGACCGGGTCCTGCAGGTCCTGCTTCCAGTCGATCCGGACCGCGTTCTTGATGTGGTTCTTGTCGTAGGCCGACGTGTCCTCGTCGACCTCGACGATGACCACCTTGGGGTCGTCGATGTGGGCCTCGACCCATTCGGCGTCCACCAGGACGTCACTGCGGCTCATGCTGTTCTCCTCCGGGGCAGTACGGATCTGCGGTGCCGCGGCGTGCGCGACTGCGTGCTCGGTGGTGTGGGAGTGCGTGCGGGAAGGCACGGCCAGGGCGGGGCAGACAGGAGGCGTCGGGGCCGTGGGGCCCGCAGCGACGCGGGGGGCTGCCGCCCCTAGGGCATGTGACAGAGCATCGCGGCCACACGGCAGAGGTCCACTGCCCGCCGCTCGGTGAGATCCGCCTGTCGTGTCACGGTCCCGATCGTAGGGAAATGAACCGTCTGATGCCACCGCCGTATCACATAGCGAGACAGGATTGTCCGAATGGCGGTACGAATATATGGCGTGCCGCCTTATGGAGTCGAACACTCTTGCGGATCGGCCGTCCCGCCGCCCGGCCGGCCGCCCGTCCCGCCACTCGCGGTGCCGACTGTCTCACCGGCCGTCTCAATTGGCGAGAACGACATGCTTCCCGCCCGCGGCCACGGTTATGCCGTCGGCACTTGTGGTCACCCCGGTCAGCGCGATCCCGGCCGGCAGGTGGCTGAGCCGGGTGCTGAAGTCGAGCGCCTGCCGTGCCTGGTCCTCCAGGCCCAGCGCGGTGAACGCCTCCGGCAGCCCCTCGGCGTGCAGCCGGATCCCGTCCCCGCCCTGCACGCTCAGCTCACTCAGGACGCTCAGGCGCGCGTTCAGGATGGTGCCGGTGAGCTTGACCATGGGCCGGCCGGCTGTGTCGGTACCGCCGTAGGAGACGGAGATGCCGGACGGGGCGGCCTTGGTGAGGTCGGCGTAGGTGAGGAAGGCGCTGCCGCCGGCGGTGTCGGCGACCGCCCGGCTGAAGCCGCCGGACAGCCTCACCCCGTGCAGGTCGGCGTGGAAGGTCTCGATCCGCACCGACTGGCCGCCGTCGCCCGCCGCGATGTCGTCGGCGGTGATCGTGACGTCGTGCAGCCTGCCGGCGGCCACCTGGGTCAGGAACGGGAAGCCCTTGATGGACACCTTCGGCTCGGCCGTCAGGTCCTCGCTGTTCCGGGCGCGCTCGGCGGCCTTCTTCTCGGCCACGTTGACGGCGATCCGGTCCGCCGCGACGAACAGACCGCCGAGGATCACCACCACGATCAGGACTATCCGCGCCACTCGCATGCGTCCGCCACTTCCCGCTCGTTCCCGCTCCTACATTCACCGACAGCTCGGCAGCGTTGCTCCCGACACGCTCGACGGGCGGCGGCGCCGAACGGTTCCCGGCGCGGCCCAACCGTTTCACGCCCAGGTCAGCCCAGCGCGCGGCCCAGAACGTAGACGAGGGGCGCGGCGGCGGTGAGCGGGAGCGCGACGCCCGCGGTGAAGTGGACGAAGCGGGACGGGAAGTCGTAGCTGGCCACCCGCAGGCCGACCAGCGCGAAGGCGCCGGCCGCCGCGGCGAGCAGGGCGGCGTGCGGACCGCCGAAGCCGGTGGCCGGGCCGGTCAGCGCCCCGGTCGCGGCCGCGGCGGCCACCGCCGCCGGCAGCGACGCGGCCAGCGGCGCCCGCAGCGTCAGGGCGCGGACCACCGTGGCCGCCGCGACGGCGACCGCGCCCACCACGACCGGGTCGGTGCCCGCGTCCGAGGTGGCGGTGGCCAGGTAGCAGGCGGCGAGGACGGCCAGCAGCGTCGAGGCGGAGGTCGCCGTCAGCGAGGAGAGCCGTTCGTCCGGGCTGCCGTGGTGCCGCAGCTGGAGGACCAGGACCAGCAGCAGCCACACCCCGAGGGTGCCGGCCAGGGCGAGCGGGCCGTGCCCGCCGTCCACCGCGAGCAGCGCGACGTCGGCGGTGACGCCGCCCAGGAAGGCCAGCGCGATGCCCTGCCGGGCCGGCCACATGCCGTTCAGCCGGAACCAGCCGGCCGCGGTGACCGCTTGCAGCGCCACCAGGACCACGGCCAGCCCCGGTTTGCCGACCGCCGCGCCGCCGGCCAGCAGCAGCCCGAGGACCGCGGTCAGCCCGGCGGGCTGGATGCCGGGCGGGATGACCGGCGAGCCGGTGCGGACCGGCGCGGCGGACCGCGCCCGCGGGTCGGTGGACGCGGCGGCCCCCTCTCCGGTCTCCCCTGTCCCCCCGTACGCCCCGGACTCCTCGATCACCGGCAGCACCGCGGTGTGCTCGGTGCCGCCCGGGGCGTACGGCTGCGGGTCGGCGTACGCGTGCGGCTGCGGCTGCCGCGGGTCGGCGTAGGCGTGCGGCTGCGACGGCGGCTCGGACCACTGCTGCTGGGCGCCGTACGGGTATCCGCCGCCCGGTCCTGCGTGCTCCCAGGACCCGGCGGGGCCCGCCTCCCACGGCTGGGCGCCGCCGGCCCGGCCGTCGGGGCCGGCCGGCGCGTGCCCGGCCCAGGGGTCCGCGGCGGGCGGGACCGCGTACGCCCCGGGGTCCCGCGGCGGCTGCCCGCTGCCGGGCTCCGGGGGGTAGCCCCCGCCCTGCGGGTGCCCGGTGCCGTACCCGTACCCCTGGCCGGGGTCGTAGCCGTACCCCTGCCCGGGACCGGTCCCCGGCGGACAGCCGTAGCCGTAGCCCTGGCCGTCGGGGCCGTACTCGCCGCCCTCGGGGGCGGAGCCGTAGTCGTGGGTGCTCATGAGCTTCCTCCCGCGAACGGTGGGAGGACCTCCACCGTGCCGCCGTCGGGCAGGGCGACCGCGGTGTGGTCGCGGGTGCCGACGGGGTTGCCGTCGACGAGGAAGGAGCAGCGCAGCAGCACCCGGGCGAACTCCGGCTCGCGGGCGTGGCGTTCGCGCGCGGCGGCCAGCGCCTCGGCGAGGGTCGCCGCGCGGTACGGCTCCTCCGCCGTGCCCGCGGCGGCCTTCGCGGCGGCCCAGTAGCGGATCGTGCCCGCCACCTGCCTCGCGGCCGTTTCGGGTGCAGCCATCACGGCTCCGTCCTTCGTCGTCTCTTACATCGTGCGTTTCGTGCGTTTCCTGCGTTTCCTACGCCGTGCGTCCCGTGCGTCCCGTGCGTTTCCTGCGTTTCCTGCGTTTCCTGCGCCGTGCGTCTCCTGCGTCCCGTGCGGCGTGCGCTCGCCGGGCCCCGCGCCGCGCGGGTACCGGGTACCGGGCGGGCGCGTCCCGCGTGGTGCGCGCCGGCTCACGCCCGCCGTCGGCGTCCATCATGGCCCGAACCCGTCAGATCCCGGGAATCCCGGCCGTGTGCGCGGTCAGCCAGTCGCCGATGCGGGACAGCAGCACGGGTCCCGCGGCGTTCTCCGCGTGGCCGAAGCCGCGCTCGATCCACAGCTCGGCGTTGCCCTGGCCCGCCGCCGCGGCCAGCGAGTACGGGTGGTCGAGCGGGAAGTAGGCGTCCTGGTCACCGTGCACGATCAGCAGCGGCGTGGGCGCGATGTACGGCACCGACTCGACCGGCGACAGCGGCACCGGGTCCCACTCGGCGGCCCGGATCCGCGTCCTGAGCCCGAGGCGTGAGACCAGCCGTCCCGCGGGCCGGGTGATCGCCCAGTGCACCCGGCGCATCGGGGCGGTGCCCCGGTAGTACCAGCGGGCCGGCGAGCTGACCGAGACAACGGCCTGGACCCCCGCGGTCACCCCCCGGGTCCCGCCCGGCCGCGGGGACGTGCCGGGCGTCCCGGCGGCGGAGGCCGCCCGCCCGGCCTCGCCCGCATGCCGCAGCACCACCGAGCCGCCCATCGAGAAGCCGACCGTGGCCACCCGCTCGTAGCCCAGCTCCCGGGCCCAGCGCACCGCCGCGTCCAGGTCGAGGACTTCGAGGTCGCCCACGGTGGAGTGGCCGCCGGAGTGGCCGTGGCCGCGGAAGGAGAAGGTGACCACTCCCGCGTAAGCACTGAGGTGGCCGGCCGCCCTGCGGACGGCGGGCCGGTCCAGGGCGCCGGTGAAGCCGTGCGCGACGACGACGGCGAGCCGGCCGGCCCGGCCGGTGGCCTGATCGGGTCCATGACCGGGGCCGGAGTCCTCGCCGGGACCGGGCTCCGGCCCCGCGGCGGGTCCGGGACGGTGGCCGGAACCCTCTGCCGCGGCCCCCGCCCCGGAGGCCCGCGGGGGGAGGTGTTCCGCCTCGACGGCCACGCCGTCAGAAGTCAACAGAACCGCCCGCCGACCACCCGAAGTGATCGGAAAGACGCGCAATCGTTTGTCGTCGGTCTCGGCAGGGCTGTCCATGTGGGCTATTCTTCCGTGCATGAGGACCTGGGCAATGTCGCCCCCGGGTCCTTTCGTGCTATGCGCACGAGTCATATCGTCCTCGCGGGGACCGAGGAGGGTTCAGTTTTGAGCCAGCTCAACCAGTTCGGCCAGCTCGACCCGGTAGCGCGGTGCACGGGACGCACCACGACGCGTCGCTGCCGGACGACGAACGACGGGAGCACCCGGTGAGTTCACTCCTGCTTCTGACCAACGCCCTGCAACCGTCCACCGAGGTGCTGCCCGCACTCGGCCTGCTGCTGCACAGTGTCCGCGTCGCGCCGGCCGAGGGGCCTGCGCTGGTGGACACCCCCGGCGCGGACGTGATCCTGATCGACGGGCGCCGCGATCTGCCGCAGGTCCGCAGCCTGTGCCAGCTGCTGCGCTCCACCGGCCCCGGCTGCCCGCTGCTGCTGGTGGTCACCGAGGGCGGCCTCGCCGCCGTCACCGCGGACTGGGGCATCGACGACGTCCTGCTGGACACCGCCGGCCCGGCCGAGGTCGAGGCGCGGCTGCGGCTGGCCATGGGCCGGCAGCAGATCACCACGGACGACAGCCCGATGGAGATCCGCAACGGCGACCTGTCGGTCGACGAGGCGACGTACAGCGCGAAGCTCAAGGGCCGGGTGCTCGACCTGACCTTCAAGGAGTTCGAGCTGCTCAAGTACCTGGCGCAGCACCCCGGCCGGGTCTTCACCCGGGCGCAGCTGCTCCAGGAGGTGTGGGGCTACGACTACTTCGGCGGCACCCGGACCGTGGACGTGCACGTACGGCGGCTGCGGGCCAAGCTCGGCGTGGAGCACGAGTCGCTGATCGGCACCGTGCGCAACGTCGGCTACCGCTTCGTCACCCCGGAGAAGGTCGAGCGCGCGGCGGAGGAGGCGGCCCGCAGCGAAGCCGCCCAGGGCCGCGGCGGAGCCTTCGCGGCGGGCCGTCCGACGGCCGGTGCCGACAGCCGCGGCGAGGGCCTCGGCGGGCTCGGTGACGGGCTCGGTGACGGGCTCGGCGACGGCCACACATCAGCCGGACAGACCGTATGACGAGCCGTGTGACGGCTGAATAGACACGCGTAGACTTCGCGACGTGCCCAAGGTGACGCGTGACGACGTGGCCAGGCTGGCGGGGACCTCCACCGCGGTCGTCAGCTACGTCATCAACAACGGACCCCGGCCGGTAGCCCCGGCCACCCGCGAGCGCGTGCTCGCGGCCATCAAGCAGCTCGGCTACCGCCCGGACCGGGTGGCGCAGGCGATGGCGAGCCGCCGTACCGACCTGATCGGACTGATCGTGCCGGACGCGCGGCAGCCGTTCTTCGCCGAGATGGCGCACGCCGTCGAACAGGCCGCGTCGGATCGCGGGAAGATGGTGCTGGTCGGGAACTCCGACTACCTCGACGAGCGCGAGGTGCACTACCTGCGGGCCTTCCTCGGCATGCGCGTCTCCGGGCTGATCCTGATCAGCCAGGGCCCGAGCCAGAACGCCGCCGCCGAGATCGACGCCTGGGACGCCCGTGTGGTGCTGCTGCACGAGCGTCCCGAGGCGATCGACGACATCGCGGTGGTCACCGACGACATCGGCGGCGCCCAGCTGGCCACCCGCCACCTGCTGGAGCACGGACACGAGTACGTGGCCTGCCTCGGCGGAACCGAGATCACCCCGGTCACCGGCGACCCGGTCACCGACCACGTGGTCGGCTGGGAGCGGGCCATGCAGGAGTTCGGCAAGTCCACCGAGGGCCGGCTCTTCCACGCCCCGTACAACCGCTACGACGCCTATCAGGTCGCGCTCGGGCTGCTGGCCGGCCCGGACCGGCCGCCGGCCATCTTCTGCTCGACCGACGACCAGGCCATCGGGGTGCTGCGGGCCGCCCGCGAGCTGCGGATCGAGGTACCCGGGCAGCTGGCGGTGGCCGGGTTCGACGACGTCAAGGAGGCCGGGCTGGCCGACCCGCCGCTGACCACGGTGGCCTCGGACCGCAAAGCCATGGCCAGGGCCGCGGTGGACGCGGTGCTGGACGACTCGCTGCGGGTGCCGGGGGTCCGCCGGGAGCGGCTGCGCACGTTCCCCTCCCGGTTGGTGGTACGCGGCTCCTGCGGCTGCCACGCCCGCGCGACACCGTAACTCCGCCCGTACCAGAGGATCTTCTTTACATCGGGCATACCTGCTTCTGCCGGGCTTCTCAGCGCGCGCTCAGGAAGCTCTCATGATCCGGGCGCACAGTCGTTGTCATGACCGAGAGCAACCGCTACAGCGGAGAACCCCAGTACCCGCACGGCCCGCAGGCACCGCTCTACCACGGCCCGCAGACGCCCCCCGAGCCGGCCGGCGCCGGCGACGAGGGTGTGGGCTCCGGTTTCCCCCCGCCTCCGGCGTACCCGCCGCTCCCGGCGCCCGGCGAGCCCGCGCCGCGCCGCGGGCGCCGGGCCGGGCGGCCGATCGCGCTGTTCGCCGCGGTGGCGCTCGCCGCCGGTGTGATCGGCGGCGGCGCGGGCGCCCTGATCGGCAGCGCGACGGACCACCACACCTCGGCCGCGGCGGCCACGACCAGCGCGGTCAACGCCAGCGCGGTCAACGGCACGGTGGCGGGCGTGGTGAAGGCGGTCAGCCCCAGCGTGGTCGAGATCAACGCGACCTCCAACGAGGGGAAGGCCACCGGCGCCGGGGTGATCATCACCGCCGACGGCCAGATCATCACCAACAACCACGTCGTAGCGGGCGCCGCGTCGATCACGGTGTCCTTCAGCAACGGCCGGACCTCGACCGCCTCGGTGGTCGGCACCGACCCGCAGAAGGACCTGGCGCTGATCCGGGTGCAGGGCGCGAGCGGGCTGCCCGCCGCGACGCTCGGCGACTCCTCCGGACTGGTGGTCGGCGACCAGGTGGTGGCCATCGGCTCCCCCGACGGCCTGACCGGCACGGTCACCAGCGGCATCGTCTCGGCGCTCGGCCGCGACGTGACGGTCCCGGTCGAGGACGGCCGGAGCCAGGACCAGGGCCGGGGTTTCGGCGGCAGCGGCGGCGACCAGTGGCCGTTCTCCTTCGGCGGCAACCAGTACAACGGCGACACCGGCGAGTCCACCACCACGTACAAGGCGATCCAGACCGACGCCTCGCTCAACCCGGGCAACTCCGGCGGCGCGCTGATCAACATGAGCGGCCAGATCATCGGCATCAACTCGGCGATGTACTCCTCGGCCTCCTCCTCCGGCGGCGACAGCTCCGCCGGCAGCGTCGGCCTCGGCTTCGCCATCCCGATCAACACCGTCACCGCCGACCTCGCGCACCTGCGGGCCGGGGGCTCGGGCGGCAACTGACCCCGGGCATGCGAGGCTGAACGCACCAGAGAACCGTCCTGCCCGACGTCCCCCAGCGAGGTACCCGACACCATGAGCACCGGCGAGAGCGGCGAGGCGCCCGCCCGCATCCTGATCGTGGACGACGAGCCGGCCGTCCGGGAGGCGCTGCGCCGCAGCCTGGCCTTCGAGGGGTACGACACCGCGCTGGCCGGCGACGGCGTGGCCGCGCTGGAGCAGGCGCGGTCGTACCGGCCGGACGCGATCGTGCTGGACGTGCTGATGCCGCGGATGGACGGGCTGACCACGGCCCGGCGGCTGCGCTCCACCGGTGTGACCACCCCGATCCTGATGCTCACCGCGCGGGACACCGTCGGCGACCGCGTCACCGGCCTCGACGCGGGCGCCGACGACTACCTCGTCAAACCGTTCGAACTGGACGAGCTGCTGGCCAGGCTGCGGGCCCTGCTGCGCCGCAGCTCCTACGCGGCGGGGCCGGCCGGCGCCGACCAGGAGCACGTGCTGGCCTTCGCCGACCTGCGGATGGACACCAGCACCCGGGAGGTGACCAGGGCCGGCCGGCCGGTCGAGCTGACCCGGACCGAGTACACCCTGCTGGAGCTGTTCCTGGCCCACCCGCGGCAGGTGCTCACCCGGGAGCAGATCCTCAAGTCGGTGTGGGGCTTCGACTTCGAGCCGTCCTCCAACTCGCTGGACGTGTACGTGATGTACCTGCGCCGCAAGACCGAGGCCGGCGGCATGCCGCGGGTGGTGCACACCGTCCGCGGGGTGGGGTACGTGCTGCGCGCGCCGGACGGCGGCCGTTCGTGAGCCGACTCCCGCTGCGGTCCCGGCTGACCCTGCTCACCGCCGTCGCGGTGGCCGTCGCCGTGGCGCTGGCCGCACTGGCCTGCTGGGCGATCACCCGGGACCAGCTGCGCGGCGAACTCGACCGGTCGCTGCGGCAGCCCGACATCGTGCAGAACACGCAGATCGCCGACACCCTCAACACCCGGGGCTGCCTGCCCGCGGCGCCCAAGCCGGATACGACCGACCCGGCCGACCCTTACACCTTCATCACCACCAGCACCTCCGCGCAGGTGGTGCTGTCCAGCGGCCGGGCCTGCTGGGTACAGGGCCATGCGGAGATCCCCGTCGGGGCGCAGGACCGGGCGGTGGCGACGGGGCAGGCGACGGACGCCCTGCACACGGTGACCGCGCCCGGCGGCGGGAAGCTGCGGGTCTACACCTTCCAGGCGCGGATCAACTTCCAGCCCGCGGCGATCTCGGTGGCCCGCCCGCTGAGCGACGTGGACCGGCCGCTGACCCGGCTGGCCTGGGTGCTGCTCGCGGTCAGCGGCATCGGGGTGCTGGGCGCGGCCTCGGCCGGCCTGGTGATCGCCAGGACCGGGCTGCGGCCGGTGGACACCCTCACGCAGACCGTCGAGCACATCGCCCGTACCGAGGACCTGAACGTGCGGATCCCGGTCACCGGGCAGGACGAGATCGCCCGGCTGAGTACGTCGTTCAACGCGATGACGGCCGCGCTGGCGTCGTCCCGGGACCGGCAGCAGCAGCTGATCGCCGACGCGGGGCACGAGCTGCGTACCCCGCTGACCAGCCTGCGGACCAATATCGAGCTGCTGGAGCGCAGCGAGGCGACCGGGCGGGCGCTGCCGCCGGAGGACCGGCGCGCGCTGCTGGCGTCGGTGAAGGCGCAGATGACCGAGCTGGCCGCGCTGATCGGCGATCTGCAGGAGCTGTCGCGGCCGGACGCGGCCCGCACCCTGGACGTGGTGCCGCTGCACCGGGTGACCGAGGCGGCGCTGGAGCGGGCGCGGCTGCGCGGGCCCGACCTCCAGCTGGTCGCGGACGTCCGGCCCTGGTACGTCCGCGGTGAGGCCGCCGCGCTGGAGCGGGCGATCGTCAACCTGCTGGACAACGCGGTGAAGTTCAGCCCGCCGGGCGGCGAGGTCGAGGTGCGGCTGCACGACGGGCAGCTGACCGTGCGCGACCACGGTCCGGGGATTCCGGCCGAGGAGCTGCCGCACGTCTTCGAGCGGTTCTGGCGGTCGCCGGACGCGCGGAGCCTGCCCGGCAGCGGCCTGGGGCTGTCGATCGTGGCCAGGACCGTGCAGCAGTCGGGGGGCGAGGTGGCGCTGGCCCCGGCGCCGGGGGGCGGCACGCTGGCCGCCCTCCGGCTGCCGGGGGCGCCGACCGCGCCGCCCGGGGAGCTGCCGGCTAGCTGACCACCGTCACCCGCTTCGCGGCGGGCGGCGCGATGGGCGCCGACGCCGAGGAGTGCGCGGTCAGGTAGGCGGCGAAGGCCGCCAGGTCGTCGCCGCCCACCAGCGGGTTCGTGCCCTGGGCCAGGACGGTGAAGCCGTCGCCGCCGCCGGTGAGGAAGTTGTTCATGGCGACCCGGTAGGAGGCGGCCGGGTCGAGCGGGGTGCCGTTGAGGGCGACCGAGCCGGCCACCACCTGGTCGGCGCCGGTCTTGGTGGTGTCCAGGGTGTAGGTCAGGCCGGCGGAGATCTGCAGGATCTTCGGGGCGGCCTGGTTGGCGCCGCTGACCTGCTGCTGGAGCGCGGTGACGAGCTGCGCGCCGGTGAGCGTGACGAGGTTGACGGTGTTGCTGAACGGCTGCACGGCGAAGCCCTCGGCGTAGGTGACCACGCCGTCGCCCTCGCTGCCGGTGGCGGGATAGACCAGGTCGGTGCGGATGCCGCCGGGGTTCATCAGCGCCAGCTGCACGCTCGGGTCGAGGGTCCTGCCGTACTCCAGCTGGGCGTCGGCGATCAGGTCGCCGAGCGGCGTCTCCCGGGTGCCGGTGCGGCCGATGCCGGCACTGATGTAGCCGATGGTGCGGCCGGCGACCGGCGCGGCCAGGGTGTTCCAGCGGGCGATCAGCGCGGTCATGTCGGCGGCCTTGGGCTGCACGCGGTCCACGACGTGGTTGGTGCCCTTCACGGATGTGCGGGCGATGTCGTGGGTGCGCAGGTCGTACTTCATGTCCAGCTCGGTGTAGAGCCGGCCGAAGGAGGAGGCGCTGGTGACCAGCCGGGGCCGGCCGGCCGGGTCCGGGACGGTGCAGACGTACGCGTTGTGGGTGTGGCCGGTGACCAGGGCGTCCACGTCGGGGGAGATCTTCTTGGCGATGTCCACGATCGGGCCGGAGATGCCGGTGCCGGCGCCGCCCGCGTCGCAGTTGTAGTTGTAGCTGCCGGAGACCGGGAAGCCGCCCTCGTGGATCAGCGCGACGACCGCGTTGACGCCCTGCCGCTTGAGCTCCCTGGTGTACTTGTTGACCGTCTCGGCCTCGTCCAGGAACTTCAGGCCCGCGACGCCGGAGGCGGTCACGATGTCCGGGGTGCCCTTGAGGGTGACGCCGATGAAGCCGACCTTGACGCCCTTGACGTTCCTGACCACGTAGGGCCGGAGCAGCGGGCGGCCGGTCTCCTCGTTGACGACGTTGGCCGACAGGATCGGGTAGTCGGCGCCCTTGAAGGTCTTGCCGGGCTGGTAGCAGCCGTCGACCGGGTGGCAGCCGCCGTTCTGCAGCCGCAGCAGCTCGGTCTTGCCCTCGTCGAACTCGTGGTTGCCGACGCTGGTGACGTCCAGGCCGATCGTGTTCATCGCCTCGACGGTCGGTTCGTCGTGGAACAGCCCGGACAGCAGCGGGCTGGCGCCGACCAGGTCCCCGGCGGCGACGGTCAGCGACCGGTCGTGGCCCTTCCTGGCGGTCCGCAGACTGGACGCGAGGTACTCCACCCCGCCGGCGCTGACCGCCTTGACGGTACCGTCCGGCTGGATTTCGCTGACGCTGCCCGACGACCCGGCCGGCGGCTCCAGGTTGCCGTGGAAGTCGTTGAGCGCGAGGAGCTGGAGGTCGACGGTCGGGTCCGGCTTCCCGTGCCCGCCTCCGTGGCTGCTGTGCCCGCCGTGCCCCTCGTGCCCGTGCGCGGGGGCGGGACAGGCCGCGATGAGGGTGCCGACGGCCGCGAGGCCGGCGACACCCACCGAGATTCTGCGTGCCAGAGACATCTGTTCCCCTGGATCCCTAGGTCAAATACCGGTCAAGAACTGTTAACTCGGACGGCAGCATAGAGTCAACGCGCGTAGCACGGCAGGGGGTTGCCGGTTAAGACGAGGTAACCGCCGGGCGCCGCCGGCGGCCGGCCGGGGCGGATCCGGCCGGGGCGGGCCACCGCCGGACGGCCGAAGGCGTCTCAACATACGGAACGAACTGTCTCATCCTGCGGAGCAGCCCGCATAGTTGTCAGCACCGCCCACCGAGGAGGTTCCGTCATCGTGCGACGCTGGATCATGCTGGCGCTGGGGACCGCGGCACAGACCGCGGCCTGCGCGTTCGTGTACGGGATCCCCTATCTGGCCGACGAGCTGCGGGACCGCGAGCGCCTGACGCTGACCCAGGTGGGGCTGCTGGTGGCCTGCCCGACGGCCGGACTGGTGCTGGCGCTGTACCTGTGGGGGGCCGCGGCCGACCGGTGGGGCGAGCGGGTGGTGATCGCGCTGGGGCTGGGCGCGGCCGGCGGGGCGCTGGCCGGGGCCGCCTGGGGCGCGCACGGGATGGTCGCGCTCGGCGGACTGCTGGTGCTGGCCGGGGCCGCCGGGGCCTCGGTGTACTCGGCGAGCGGGCGGCTGGTGATGGGCTGGTTCAGCGCCGGCGAGCGCGGGCTGGCCATGGGGATCCGGCAGACGTCGACCCCGCTGGGGATGGGCGTGGCCGCGCTGTCGATGCCGCCGCTGGCCGGCGCGCACGGGCTGACCGGTGCGTTCGGGTTCCTGGCGGTGCTGTGCTGCGCCATCGCGGTACTGGTCGGGGTGTTCGCGGCCGACCCGGCGCGCCCGGAGACCGCGGTCGGCAAGCCCGCGCCGAACCCGTACCGCGGGTCGAACGTGCTGTGGCGCATCCACGGCTCGGCCGCCCTGCTGGTGGTGCCGCAGTTCACCGCCGGGGCGTTCGCGCTGGTGCTGCTGGTGGACGTACGCGGCTGGACGCCGGTGCACGCCGGGCAGCTGATCGCGCTTGCCCAAGGACTGGGCGCGGTGTCCCGCATCGTGGTCGGCCGCTGGTCGGACCGGGTCGGCAACCGGCTGCGGCCGATGCGGCAGCTGGCCGTGCTGACCGCGGCCGTGGTCGCCGCCGCCGCGCTGACCACCGCCTTCCCGTCCCCGGTCACCCCGGTGCTGCTGGTGACCGCCATCGCGCTGACCGCCAGCACCAACGGACTGTCGTTCACCTCCACCGCGGAACGCGCCGGGCCCGCCTGGTCGGGCCGCGCCCTGGGGGTGCACAACACCGGGCAGAACCTGACCGCGGCCGTGGTGCCGCCCGCGATGGCGGCACTCATCTCGGCCACCGCGTACTGGCCCGGTTTCGCCCTCGCGGCGGCCGTCGCCGGTGTGTCAGCGCTGGTCGTCCCGGTGCCGCGGCGGGCGGCGACCCCCCGTACGGCGCGGCCGCGCCGTACGATTTCCGCATGAGTGACCGGCGTATCGAGGCACTGTCCGAGCTGCACCAGAGCGCCGCCGCGGCGGTCCTCGACCTCATCAGGACCGCGGCAGCCGCCGACGGCCGGCAAGCGGTCTCCGAACAGGGCCGGCTGTACGTCCGGCGCGGTGGCAGCGCCGGAGTGCGGCATCTGCTGCTGTGGGCGCCCGGCGCGGCCGGGGCGGAGCCCGGCGGCGGCGCGGACACCGGCGGAGGCGGCGGGGCCGGCGCGGAGGAGCTGATCGGGTACGCCCAGATCGACGGCACCGACCCGACGGAGCCCCCCGTCGCCGAGATCCTGGTGCACCCGGCGCACCGCGCCCGGGGCCACGGCCGGGCGATCGGCCGGGCGGTGCTGGAGGCCACCGGCAAGCGGCTGCGGGTGTGGGCGCACGGCAGCCATCCCGCCGCCCGCCACCTGGCCGCCGCCCTGGACCTCGAGCTCATCCGCGAGCTGCGCCAGATGCGCCGCCCGCTGGACGCCGGGCTGACCGGTCTGCCCGAGCCCCGGCTGCCCGAGGGTGTCACCGTCCGCACCTTCGTCCCCGGCCAGGACGAGACCGCCTGGCTCGCCCTGAACGCCGCCGCCTTCACCCGGCACTCCGAACAGGGCGGCCTCACCGCGCGTGACCTGGAGGACCGCGAGGCCGAGGACTGGTTCGACCCGGCCGGCTTCTTCCTCGCCTTCCGCGGCGCCGCGCCGGCCGGCTTCCACTGGACCAAGGTGCACGCCGAGGAGCGCCTGGGCGAGGTGTACGTGCTCGGGATCGCCCCCAGCGAGCAGGGCAGCGGCCTGGGCCGGGCGCTGACCACGATCGGACTGCGCCACCTGGCCCGCGACCGCGGCCTGCCCACGGCCATGCTGTACGTGGACGCCGACAACGCACCGGCCGTCGCCCTCTACGAGCGGCTGGGCTTCACCGTGCACGAGACCGACCTGATGTACCGCACCCGGGACTGAGCGGATCCCCCCGGGGCCGCAAATACCCCCAGGCTCCCCGAGGCCCCCGCCGGGACCGCCCAAGGGCACCGCGCCGGGCCGCGGGAGGCCCCGGGAAGCCCCCTGGAGGGCCCCGGCAGGGCCGCACGGGCTCCCGGGGGCCCGGCGGCGGCTCCCTGGCCCGCCCCGGGAGCCCGCGGGCCCCGGAACCGGACACGCTCCGTCCGGGCGCCCCTGCCGGAAGTGCCGCGCTTGCCTGACGGCCATGCGCTCGTTACCGGCGATTCAACCTCCCTTGCGAGCATCAGAGGATGCAGCCCGCCGCCCCTCCCCCCACGCCCCGGCCCGACCTGCCGAAACCGTCGGGTACCCGGGACAATGGAGCGACGGCTGAGCGACGCCCCGGAAAGGCCGCCGGTCGCACGTCCGACGTGCCGGAACCGGAGGAGGGCTCGCACACCATGGCGCAGACGAACCACCCGAGTGTCCCCGTACAGCCGCAGCCGGGCGACGGCGACCGAGCCCCGGACGGCACCTTCCGGCCCCGGGTCGTGCCCGACCTCGAACCCGAGCTGCCCGAGCTCACCCCGGTCACGGAGGAGGACGGCGGGGAACTGCCGCAGAACCGTTTTCTGGACCGGGAGCGGAGCTGGCTGGCCTTCAACGAGCGGGTGCTGGAGCTGGCTGAGGACCCGGCGACCCCCCTGCTGGAACGCGCCAATTTCCTGGCGATATTCGCGAGCAACCTCGACGAGTTCTTCATGGTCCGGGTGGCCGGCCTCAAACGGCGGATGGCCACCGGTGTCGCCACCCGTTCGGCCTCCGGGCTCCAGCCCCGCGACGTCCTGGACCTGATCCTGACCCGGTCCCGCGAGCTGATGGCCAGGCACGCCGCCTGCTTCCAGAACGACGTGGCGCCGCAGCTCGCCGACGAGGGCATCCACGTCATCCGCTGGGGCGATCTGACCGAGAAGGAGCAGGCCCGGCTGGCCACGCTGTTCCGGCAGCAGATATTCCCGGTGCTGACCCCGCTGGCCGTGGACCCCGCGCACCCCTTCCCGTACATCTCCGGCCTGTCGCTGAACCTCGCGGTGGTGGTCCGCAACCCCGTCTCCGGCCACGAGCACTTCGCCCGGGTGAAGGTGCCGCCGATCCTGTTCCGCTTCCTGGAGGCCGGTCCGCAGCGGTACGTGCCGCTGGAGGACGTGATCGCCGCCCACCTGGACGAGCTGTTCCCGGGAATGGAGGTGCTCGACCACCACATGTTCCGGGTCACCCGGAACGAGGACCTGGAGGTCGAGGAGGACGACGCGGAGAACCTTCTCCAGGCCCTGGAGAAGGAGCTGATGCGGCGCCGCTTCGGGCCCCCGGTCCGGCTGGAGGTCGAGGAGTCGATCGCGCCGCGGGTGCTGGACCTGCTGGTGCACGAGCTGAAGATGAGCCACACCGAGGTCTATCCGCTGCCCGGCCCGCTGGACCTGACCGGCCTGTTCGCCATCGCCGGGCTCGACCGGCCGGAGCTGAAGTACAAGCGGTTCATCGCCGGCACCCACCGCGACCTGGCCGAGGTCGAGTCCGCGTCACCGCCGGACATTTTCGCGGCGCTGCGCGAGCGGGACGTGCTGCTGCACCACCCGTACGACTCCTTCTCCACCTCCGTGCAGGCGTTCTTGGACCAGGCCGCCGCCGACCCGGACGTGCTGGCCATCAAGCAGACCCTGTACCGCACCTCCGGCGACTCGCCGATCGTGGACGCGCTGATCGACGCGGCCGAGGCGGGCAAGCAGGTGCTGGTGCTGGTGGAGCTGAAGGCACGCTTCGACGAGCAGGCCAACATCAAGTGGGCCCGCAAGCTGGAGGAGGCCGGCTGCCACGTGGTGTACGGGCTGGTCGGCCTCAAGACGCACTGCAAGCTGTCGCTGGTGGTCCGCCAGGAGGGCGAGACACTGCGCCGCTACAGCCACGTCGGCACCGGCAACTACCACCCCAAGACCGCCCGGCTGTACGAGGACCTGGGCCTGCTGACCGCCGACCCGCAGGTCGGCGCGGACCTGTCGCACCTGTTCAACCGGCTGTCCGGCTACTCCCGGCGGGAGGCGTACAACCGGCTGCTGGTGGCGCCGCGCAGCCTGCGCGACGGGCTGATCCAGCGGATCGCCGCGGAGGTCGACCACCACAGGGCGGGCCGGCCGGCGTACGTACGGATCAAGGTCAACTCCATCGTCGACGAGGTGATCGTCGACGCGCTCTACCGCGCCTCGCAGGCCGGCGTGCCGGTGGACATCTGGGTCCGCGGCATCTGCGCGGTACGGCCCGGGGTGCCGGGCCTGTCGGAGAACATCCGGGTGCGCAGCGTCCTCGGGCGCTTCCTCGAACACTCCCGGGTGTTCGTGTTCGGCAACGGCGGCGAGCCCGAGGTCTGGCTCGGCAGCGCCGACATGATGCACCGCAACCTCGACCGCCGCATCGAGGCGCTGGTCCGGGTCGCCGACCCGACGCACCGCGCCACCATCGGCCGCCTGCTGGAGACCGGGATGTCGGACTCCACGTCCTCCTGGCACCTGGCGGCCGACGGCAACTGGACCCGGCACAGCGCCGACCCCGAAGGACGGCCGCTGCGCAACATCCAGGAGATGCTCATCGACGCCCGGAGGCGCCGGCGTGGCCCATCAGCAGCGACCTGACGCCCTCGCGGTGACCGCCTCCGGCCCGCCCGGCCGGCCGCACGCGATGACCGCGGCACACCACCGGGCGGCATCGGGCGGTACGGACACGGTCGGCGCTACGACCGCGGGCGGCGGTCAGGCGGGCGGGCGGACACCCGCGGAACCGGCGCTCGGCCGCGACCGCGGCACCGGCGGCCCGGCGGCCGGCCGACCGACACGCACGGGCCCGGTGCCCGGCGAGCGGGCCGCGGCAAGCGGCCCGGCGGGCAGGGACGTCACGCGCGACCGCGCGGACGACGGGGACACGGGGAGCAGCACGGTGGCCGGCGGCAGAACAGCGTTCGGCGGGCGCCCGCCGAACCCAGCGGGCGGGCGACCGGCCGGCCCGGCTCCCGCCAAGGCGGCCGTCGGCCGCGGCACCGGCGTCGGCCGTACGGGCGGCGGGACCCGCACCGGCGGCGCGGGGCGCAGCGCGGGCGGGGAGCTCACCGGATACCTGCGGGAGCAGGCGACCGCGTTCCTGCGCGGGCTGGGCCTGCGCGGGGACAGCGAGTCCGACGCGGACCCGCTGCTGCGGGGCAGCGCCCGCCGCATAGCCGGGGTGCTGCACACCTACGCGCCGCTGACCGAACAGGGCTGGGCCGAGCCGCTGCGGGCCGAACTGAACTGGCTGTCGGCGACGCTGGGCCGCGAGCCGCAGTACGCGCAGCGGCTGACCCGGCTGCTGGAGGCGCTGCGGCGGCTGTCCCTGCCGGGCGCCCCCGAACCCGATCCCGCCGCGGCCGGCGGCTCCGGCCCGCCGGCGCTCGGCGCCGCCCGCGCCGCCGCCCTGCTGGAACGTCAGCTGACGCTGGCCCGTACCCGGGCGCACTCCGCGACGCTCCAGGCGACGGGCTCCCCGCGGTTCCACGGCCTGGCCGACGCGATCGCGGTACTGGCCTCCGAGGTGCCGCTGACGGCGAGCGGCGCCGACCCGGCCGACGCCGTACTGCCGCCGCTGGCCGGACAGGCGTACCAGCGGCTGGCGGACGCCGCCGAGGCGCTGCCGCTGCACCGGGCGGCGGACCCCTACAACGCCGAGGCGATGCGCGCCTCGCTGGGCGCCGAGCTCACCGCCGATCTCCAGGACGCGCCCTGGCACCGGGTGCGGGTCCTGCTGCGGCTGAGCCGCTACGCCGCCGAGGTGCCGGGCGCCGGGGCGCCGGACGACCCGCGGCTGCCGGAGGCGGCGGTGCTGCTCCAACGGCACCTGGAGGCCGCCGAGTCGGCCGCCGCGGTGGCCGCCGCCGCCCGCACCCCGCGGATCGCCCCGGCCACGGCCTACGCGCTGGGCGTGCTGCACGCCGACCAGCGGCACGAGGTGGAGGCCGCCCGCTTCGCCTTCTCCCGGCTGTGGGACCGGCCCGGCCCGCCGGTCGCCCAGCGGCCCCCGGAGGCACGCGGCGCATGACCCGGCCGGACGAACGGCGCTTCGGCGGCGCGGACCCGGCGACGGTCCGCGCGGCGGGGGTGGTGCTGTGGCGCCGCTCGCCGTACGGCGGCGGTGTCGAGATCGCGCTGATCCACCGCCCGCGCTACGACGACTGGAGTCTGCCCAAGGGCAAGCTGAAGCGGGGCGAGGAGACCGCGGCGGCGGCGCTGCGGGAGACCCGTGAGGAGACCGGCATGGAGTGCGTGCTCGGCGCGCCGCTGCCGACCACCCGCTATGTGGTCGAGGGCCGCCCCAAAGAGGTCAGGTACTGGGCCGCCGAGGCCACCGGTGGCGCCTTCGCGGTCAGCCGCGAGGTGGACCGTATGGTGTGGCTGCCGGCCGCCGCCGCCCGGCACCGCCTGACCCACGACCGCGACCGACCGCTCGTCGACGCCCTGCTGCGTACGCTCGCCGGCTGAACGCCGTCCGGGCGCACCCGGCGTCCGCCTCCGGGCCCCCCGACACCCGCCGGCCGGCTCCCCGTTGCGGCCGGGCCGCCGACCGTGACCCGCCCGTGACTCCCGTGATCGGGTCGTGATCCCGTCGTCACCGCGCCTTTTCCGTTGACCGCGTAGGTCACTTTCGCGACGTACCGAACAAGATCCACGGAGTGCGCCACCACCCTGATAGACGAGGTTCACCCTACGTTCACCATCTCCCGAAGGTCGCTTCACCTGATCTGCCTAATTTCGGCCTTACCGGTGAGCACCATTCGCCGGGTGGATGCAGACAGACCAGCCCTCTGCTTCGCCGTTCCACCGGCGGGCTCTCGGAAGGAACACACGAAGGTGAAGCTTCAGCGTAAGAGCGGGCTCCGGGTCCTGACCGTCGGCGCGGTCGCGATTACCGGCGCGCTGGTCCTGACCGCCTGCGGTTCGGACGACAACAGCAACTCGTCGAGCCCCGGCACCAGCGCCGGTCAGCCCAGCAGCAGTGCCTCCAACGCGTCGGCGATCTCCTGTGAGAAGGGCCAGATCCTGGCCTCCGGCTCCTCTGCCCAGCAGAATGCCATCGAGTCCTGGGTGAAGAACTACCAGCAGGCCTGCCCGGGCGCGACGATCAACTACAAGACGTCGTCCTCCGGTGAGGGCGTCGTCGACTTCAACCAGGGCACGGACGCCTTCGCCGGCTCCGACTCCCCGCTGAAGGACACCGAGGTGGCCTCCTCCAAGAAGGTCTGCGCCGGCGGCGAGGGCATCAGCATCCCGATGGTCGGCGGACCGATCGCCATCGGCTACAACCTGCCCGGCGTCGACAGCCTGGTGCTGGACGCGCCCACCCTGGCCAAGATCTTCAACTCGCAGATCACCTCCTGGAACGACCCGGCCATCAAGGCGCTGAACGCGGACGCCACCCTGCCGACCACCAAGATCCAGACCGTCCACCGCCAGGACGAGTCGGGCACCACGGACAACCTCACCAAGTACCTCAAGGGCGCGGCCCCGTCCGCGTGGCCCTACGAACACGCCAAGGCGTGGGCGGGCAAGGGCGGCCAGGCCGCCGCCAAGTCCTCCGGCGTGGCCGCCCTGGTCAAGCAGACCGAGGGCTCCATCGGCTACTTCGAGCTGTCCTACGCGACCGCCGAGAGCATCAAGACGGTCAAGATCGACACCGGTGCCTCCGCGCCGGTCGAAGCCACCTCCGCCGACGCCTCCGCGGGCATCGCCTCCGCGAAGGTCGTCGGCACCGGTTCCGACCTGTCGCTCGACCTGGGCGCCGCCTACACCACCAAGGCGGCCAACGCCTACCCGATCGTCCTGGTGACGTACGAGATCGCCTGCGACAAGGGCAACAAGCCGGGCACTTTGCCGCTGACCAAGTCCTTCCTCAACTACATCTCCAGCGAGGACGGCCAGTCGCAGCTGACGGCCGCGGGCTACGCCCCGCTGCCCGCCGAGATCGCCACGAAGGTCCGCTCCACCGTCGCCGCCCTTTCCTGATCACAGCCGGCGGGTCCCGCGGCCGGTCACCGGCCGCGGGACCCGCCGCGCATCCGGTGCACCGCCGCAGGGGGGAGCCGTTCCGCTCTCCCACCCAGACCGGAGAGTTCCCATGACGATAACCACACCGCCTCCCACCGCACCGCCACACCACATCAAGGCCGTGACCCGGCCCGGCGACCGGATCTTCGCCGGCATGTCGCGTGGCTCCGGTGTCCTCCTGCTCGTGGTCGTGGCCGCGATAGCGATCTTCCTGACGGTTCGCGCGGTGAGCGCGATCTCCGAGGACCACGGAAACTTCCTGACCACCTTCGAGTGGAACGCCAGCCTGAACCCGCCGGTCTTCGGCGTGGCCGTGCTGGCCTACGGCACGATCGTCAGCTCGATCATCGCGATGGTCATCGCGGTCCCGATAGCCATCGGCATCGCGCTCTTCATCACCCACTACGCGCCGCGCAGCCTCGGCGAGCCGATCGCGTACGTCATCGACCTGCTCGCCGCCGTACCCAGCATCATCTACGGCCTGTGGGGCGCCCTCTTCCTGGTGCCGCACCTGCACGGGCTGAACCTCTGGCTGGACACGTACTTCGGCTGGACGGTCATCTTCGCGAAGCAGGACCCGAACTCCTCCGCCCGCTCGCTGTTCACCGTCGGCATCCTCCTGGCGATCATGATCCTGCCGATCATCACCAACGTCAGCCGGGAGGTCATCCGGCAGGTGCCCAAGATGCACGAGGAGGCGGCGATCGCGCTCGGCGCGACCCGCTGGGAGGTCATCCGGCTGTCGGTGCTGCCCTTCGCCCGCTCCGGCATCATCTCCGCGTCCATGCTGGGCCTGGGCCGCGCGCTCGGCGAGACGATGGCGGTCGCCACCGTGCTGTCCGCCTCCCCGCAGCTGTCCGCGCACCTGCTGGACCCGGTCGGCGGCACCTTCTCGCAGAACATCGTCGCCAAGTTCGGTGAGGCCGACGAGTTCGGCCGCGACGCGCTGATCGCCTCCGGCCTGGTCCTGTTCGTCATCACCCTGCTGGTCAACGGCGCCGCCCGGGTCATCATCCAGCGCCGGAAGGAATACTCGGGGGCCAACGCATGAGTGAGACCGCCGTGGACGCCGCGCCGGCGCCCAACCCCCCCGCCGCCAAGCCGCTGGCCACCGCGCGGCTGCCGCGCTGGGCGCCGCTGGCCACCGCCGTCGGCTCGATCGCGGTCGCCTGCGCCATCGGCGCCGGCGCCGGGCTGGACAGCCACATCCAGTGGGGCCTGATCGCCCTGCTGCTGTTCGTCGCCGGGTCCTACCTCATCACCGCCCGGGTCGAAGGCCGCCGGCAGGCCAGGGACAGGACGGCCACCAGCCTGGTCTGGGCCAGCTTCGTGCTGGCGGTCATCCCGCTCTACTCGCTGGTCGAGACGACGATCAGCGAGGGCGTGAAGGTCCTCGACGTCACCTTCCTGACCCACTCGATGAACAACGTGCTGACCGTCGACCCGGGCGGCGGCGTCTACCACGCCATCATCGGCACCCTGGAACAGGTCGGCATCGCCACCGTGATCGCGGCGCCGATCGGCATCCTGACCGCGATCTACCTGGTCGAGTACGGCAAGGGCGCGCTCGCGAAGTGGGTCACGTTCTTCGTCGACGTGATGACCGGTGTCCCCTCGATCGTGTCCGGCCTGTTCATCCTGTCGATCTGGTTCGTGCTCGTCGGCTCCGCCCCGCAGTCCGGCTTCGCCGGCTCGCTGGCCCTGACCATCCTGATGATGCCGGTCGTGGTCCGCTCCACCGAGGAGATGCTCAAGCTCGTCCCCAACGAGCTGCGCGAGGCGGCCCTGGCGCTGGGCGTGCCCAAGTGGCGCACCATCGTCAAGGTGGTTCTGCCGACCGCGGTCGGGGGTATCACCACCGGTGTGGTTTTGGCCATCGCCCGTATCGCCGGTGAGAGCGCCCCGATCGCCCTGCTGGTGTTCGGCAGCAACCTGATCAACACGGACCCGTTCAGCGGCCCGCAGTCGTCGCTGCCCTTCTACATCTACCAGCAGTACGGCAACGGCAACGACGCGAGCTGGAACCGCGCCTGGGCCGCGGCCCTGGTGCTGATCGCCTTCGTGATGATCCTGAACCTGGTGGCCCGCGGCATCGCCCGCTGGAAGGCGCCCAAGTCCCGATAAGCGGCTCCCGAGCCGTGCGGCCGGTCGCGGACGCGGCCATCAGCAGAAAAGAAGTGAGTTCCCATGGCCAAGCGAATCGACGTCAGCGGCCTCTCCGCCTTCTACGGCAGCCACAAGGCCATCGACGACATCTCGATGACCGTCGAGCCCTGCTCGGTGACGGCCTTCATCGGCCCGTCCGGCTGCGGCAAGTCCACCTTCCTGCGCACCCTGAACCGCATGCACGAGGTCACCCCCGGCGGCCGCGTCGAGGGCAAGGTGCTGCTGGACGACGAGAACCTGTACGGCCCGGGGGTCGACCCGGTGACGGTGCGGCGCACGGTCGGCATGGTCTTCCAGCGCCCGAACCCGTTCCCCACCATGTCGATCTACGACAACGTGGCGGCCGGCCTGCGGCTCAACGGCATCCGCCGCAAAGGCGAACTGGACGGCATCGTCGAGAAGTCGCTCAGGGGCGCCAACCTCTGGAACGAGGTCAAGGACCGCCTCAACAAGCCCGGTTCCGGCCTGTCCGGCGGCCAGCAGCAGCGGCTGTGCATCGCCCGCGCCATCGCGGTCGAGCCGAACGTGCTGCTGATGGACGAGCCGTGCTCGGCGCTCGACCCGATCTCCACCCTCGCCATTGAGGACCTGATCGGCGAGCTCAAGACCCGGTTCACCATCGTCATCGTCACCCACAACATGCAGCAGGCCGCCCGCGTGTCGGACCGTACCGCCTTTTTCAACCTGGCGGCGGTCGGCCGGCCCGGCAAGCTGATCGAGATAGACGACACCGAGCGCATCTTCTCCAACCCGTCGGTCCAGGCCACCGAGGACTACATCTCCGGCCGCTTCGGGTGACCGAGACCGCCGCGCGGTGCTGCATGGCGGTGCCACCGCAAGGCGCGCAGGCCCCGCCTCCCACCGGGAGGCGGGGCCTGATCCGCAGATCAGCCGAAGGCCAACCGGATCAGGTAGAACCCGGCGGCGGCGACCAGGCCGGCGGCCGGCATGGTGATGAACCACCCGGCCACGATGTTCTTGGCCACCCCCCAGCGCACCGCCTTCACCCGCCGGGTGGCGCCGACGCCCATGATCGCCGAGGTGATCACATGGGTGGTGGAGACCGGCGCGTGGAAGAGGTACGCGGTCGTGTAGAGGATGCCGGCGGAGGTGGTCTCGGCCGCGAAGCCCTGCGGCGGATCCAGGTCGATGATCCGGCGACCCAGCGTGCGCATGATCCGCCAGCCGCCCGCGTACGTGCCCAGTGACATCATCGCCGCGCACACCAGCTTCACCCAGATCGGGATGCCGTCGCCGGTGGACGGGTCGTGGATGATCAGCGCCAGCACCACCACGCCCATCGTCTTCTGCGCGTCCTGCAGGCCGTGGCCGAGCGCCATCGCCGCCGCCGAGATGGTCTGGGCGATCCGGAAGCCCCGCTTGGCCTTGTGCGGGTTGGCCCGCCGGAAGAACCACAGGATGGCCAGCATGATCGCGTAGCCGACCACGAAACCGACCAGCGGCGAGACGAACATCGGCACGACCACCTTGTCCACCACGCCCGACCAGTACACGCCCACCCCGCCGGCCAGCGCGGCGCCCACCAGGCCGCCGAACAGCGCGTGGGTGGAACTGGACGGCAGCCCGAAGTACCAGGTGAACAGGTTCCACAGCACCGCCCCGGCCAGCGCCGCGAACAGCACGCCCATGCCCGAGCGGCCGTGCGGAGTGACGATCAGGCCCTTGATGACGGTCATGGCCACCCCCTGCCCGAGGAACGCGCCGAGCAGGTTCATCACCGCGGCCATCACCAGCGCGACCCTGGGCGTGAGCGCCCGGGTGGACACCGAGGTGGCGATGGCGTTCGCCGAGTCGTGGAAGCCGTTGGTATAGGTGAAGATGAGCGCGACGCCGACGGTCACGACCAGCACGAAGGTGTCCACGGAGATCAGGACTCCTTGACCGCGATGGTCTCCACGGTGTTCGCCACGTGCTCGAAGGCGTCCGCCGCCTCCTCCAGGACATCCACGATCTGCTTGAGCTTGAGCACCTCTATCGCGTCGTACTTGCCGTTGAAGAGCTGGGCGAGCAGTTTGCGGTGGATCTGGTCGGCCTGGTTCTCCAGCCGGTTGACCTCGATCCAGTACTCGGTGAGGTGGGACATCGTGCGCAGGTTCGGCATCGCCTCCGCGGTCAGCTCCGCGGCCCGCGCCAGCACCTCGATCTGCTGCTCGACCCCCTTGGGCAGCTCCTCGACATTGTAGAGGACGACCAGGTCAACGGCCTCCTCCATGTAGTCCATGATGTCGTCGAGCGAACCGGCCAGCTTGTAGATGTCCTCACGGTCGAAAGGGGTGATGAAGGAGGAGTTGAGCTGGTGGAAGATCGCGTGCGTCGCGTCGTCCCCCGCGTGCTCCGCCGCCCGCATACGCTCCGCGATCTCGGTCCGGGTGGCCGAGTCCGCTCCGAGCAGTTCCATCAGGAGCTTCGAACCGGTGACGATGTTGTCCGCCGAAGCGGCGAACATGTCGTAGAAGCTCGTCTCCCTTGGGGTCAGACGAAAGCGCACGTTGAGGTCCTCGGGGTGCTCGGTTTCGGTCTCGTTCGATGCTAGGTGCATCATCCGGCCACGGCTGACCGGTGTCACCCAGTGTCGCCCATGAGGCGAATGCCCCTGACGGGGGATGCCTCGCACAAGGTATCGATTCGGTAAGCTATACCCATCGGGGGTATAACGGGACAGAAGGGCGGGCAGGCCGGATGACCTCGGAAAGCGTCGCGGGGGAGATTGTGGAGCCGCACGGACCGCATGGCTACAGCCATGACAAGGAAGCCCACCTCAAACGGCTGCGCAGGATCGAAGGCCAGATCCGGGGCCTGCAGCGGATGGTCGAGGAGGACGTCTACTGCATCGACATCCTCACCCAGGTCTCGGCGAGTACCAAGGGCCTCCAGTCCTTCGCGCTGCAACTGCTGGAGGAGCACCTGCGGCACTGCGTCGCGGCGGCGGCCCGCGGCGGCGGCCCGGAGATCGACGAGAAGGTGGCGGAGGCCACGGCCGCGATAGCCCGGATGATGCGGACCTGACCTCGCGCGGCCCCCGGGGACGGGCCCGAGGGCGCCCCTCGGTCAGCAGGCGGTCGAGGACACGGTCCTGGCGACCTCCAGCACCTCGTCGATCCGGGCGAAGCTGAGCCGGTCCTCGTCGGCGGCGGACGCGGCGATCATCAGCTCACCGCACAGCTCGATCTCGGCCAGGGCCACCGGATCGTCCTGCACCGAAGTTCCGGGCGACGGCACCATGCGCGCACCACCTCCTCGCTCACGACTCGCCCCAGACCCCCGCGGCCTACTCCAGCGTAGGGACCATACGTGCTCCGGCGCATGGCACGGATGGGCCATTTCGTTGAGGCCCGATCCGGCGGGACCCTTACCGCGCTTGAGCGGAAACGATCTTTCCGGTCCAGATGTCCCCAGGCCGGGGCATGATCACGGGCACCGGGGCGCCGAACCGGTCGTAGCGAGTGGTGGAGACCACCGTCACATCACGGCCGGCCCGCCGACCCGATCCGGCCGTCCGCGCGGCCGTCCCCTCCGCGTCAGCGGCCCCGCGCCGCCCCCTGCCGGGGGTGCCGGTGGCTCCGGTGGCGGGCGCTTCGAGGGCCCGCGTACCCGGTGTCCCTCGCGGGCCCGGCGTGCTCTTCGCACCGCGCGGGCCGGCGCCGCCACCGGTGCCTTCCGTGCCCTCCGTGCCTCGCGTGCCCTCCGTGCCTCGCGCGCCCTCCGCGCCGTCCGTGCCCTCCGCTCCGGGGGCCCCTTCGCCGCCGGGCGTGCCGCCCGCCTCCCCGGCCGCCGCGTCCCCGCCAGCCGCGCCGGACGTCCCTTCCCCGCTCCGGTCCGGGGCCGCCGTAGTGAAGGTGAACCGCTGGCTCAGCTCCCGTAGCCGGCCCGCCGAGTCCAGCCAGGCGTCGAAGGGCACCCGCGTCACCGTGAAGCCCTTGGCGGCGGCCAGGAGCGGGGCCCGGTCGGCCGCGGGGGCGGCCAGGGCGGCGCGGGCGATGTCGGCGGTACCGCGGTAGTGCCGCACCTTCACCCCGTCGCGGGTCTCCTCGCCGACCAGGGCCACCGCCTGCGCGCCGCGCAGCAGTTCGGCCGCCGCGAGCGGTTCGGTGGCGCCGCCGGTCACCAGGTTGCCGTCCGAGAGCCGGGTGGTGTCGACCCGCACCCACTTGCCGGCCGGCACCCCCGCGCCCCGGTCCTTCATGTACAGCGCGCCCGGCGTCAGCAGCTCGGTGATCGGCTTGTGCTCCTCGGAGCCCACCGCGTTTTCGGGCAGTTCCAGCGTCAACTGCCCCTGCCGCCGGGCGTAGTCGAACCCGCCGATCCCGGTAATGGTCAGCCACGTGCCGCCGCTGGCCATCCGCATCGACGTGCTCACCCGCGAACTGCCCGCCCGTACCAGCGCGTCCGCGGCCTGCTCCACCGCCCTGGCCGCCGCCTCCCCCGGCGCCCCTTCCTGGGCCTGCGCGACGCCGCCGCTGCCGGCGCACCCGCTGAGGGCGGCGGCGGTGACCGCGGCGAGGGCGAGGCCGGCGGCGCCCCGGGCGGGAGCAGCTGCCCGGTGGGCGCGGGCGCCGGCCGTACGCCCGTCAGCCGCGGCCGGAAGGGTCGCGAGGGCTGGCGGCGGGGCAGCGGGGGCCGCAGGAAGGGTCGCGAAGGCTGTCGGCGTACGCCTGTCGGCCCCCGCCGGGGCAGGGGCCGGTGGCGTCCGCGCGTCGCCCGCGGGGGCGCTCCAGCAGGCGCGGCGGCCAGGGCCCGTACCGGTCTCGGACGCGGCGGCCCGGCTCGAAGGCCAAGGGGCCGCCGGCCGCGCGGGAGTGTCCGGTGGACCGCTCGTCCCGCCGCCGCCCGCCACCGGGCGCTCCGCCGCCACCTGGCCGGGCGCCACCGTCCGCGCCGCTCTCGTCCCCGTGGGAATCGCCGCCACCATCACTCACCCATCCCTGTACGGCCGCCGCCCGGCGCCGCCTGCCGACCGGCTGAGACCTCATCCGGCTAACGACGGTCTTGAGGACGCCGTCACGCCCGTTACGGCGGAGGCGTGCGCAATGTGGCCGCCTCCGTTGCTCCCGCCGCTCCCGCCACCGGACCGGACGGCCGCGGCCCGGCCGGAGCCGGGACCGGGACCGGGACGGCGCACCGCACCTCCCTCGCCGAAAGCGGCGCCTTCGTCTCCGCGCGCTGCACCTGCGGTTGGCGCGGCTGGTCCCGGCGGGCCAGGACGCGCGCCCGCCGGGACGCCGCGGAGCACGCCGGCGACTGACCCCGCGGCGCCGCGGCCGGGGAGGGCGCAACGCGGACCGGCGGCCCGAGCCGGGTCGGCGGTCGACCCCGGCCGGCGGCCGGCTCCACGCCGACGGGTACGCTCGCCATCCGCGCAGATCAGCGCAACCGGAGCACCCGCTGCGTCGTCTTGGGTTACCAAAGGTGCGCGGGAGCAGCAGGACACATACGCACCCGACCCAGGGGCCGGCCAGGCCCCATACGCGATGCGGCGGTGGAGCACGGTGAACGAGACGGCGGCGGACCAGCAGCCCCCCATAGAGCGGCCGGTGCGCCGGCCGCCGCGGCGGCGTGCCGCGCTGAAGGCCGGCGGCGCGCTCGCCGCGGCCTGGCTGGCCGGCTGCACGGGCGGCGGCGCCGACGACGCCAAGAACTCCGCCGCCGCGGCGGATCCGGCCCCCGCCACCACGCGCCCCGCCACGCCTCCCGCCACCGCCACCCCCACCCGGGTCCGGCCGGACTGGAAAGCGCTCGCCTCCGCCCTCGACGGCGACCTGGTACGGCCCGGCGACAGCGGGTACGAAACCGACCACCGCCTCTACAACGCCCGCTACGACGGCCTGCGCCCGGCCGGCATCGCCTACGTCACCGGCGCCGACGACATCCGGGCCTGCCTGGACTTCGCCACCCGCACCGGGACCGTCCCGGTGGTCCGCAGCGGCGGCCACTCCTACGCGGGCTGGTCCAGCGGCGACGGGCGACTGATCATCGACGTCTCCCGGCTCGACGCCGTCCGCCTGGACGGCACCACCGCCACCATCGGCGCCGGCGCCAGACTGATCGACGTCTACAGCACCCTGGGCGACCAGGGCCGCTGCGTTCCCGGCGGCTCCTGCCCCTCGGTCGGCATCTCCGGGCTGACGCTCGGCGGCGGCCACGGCGTACTGAGCCGTTCCATGGGCCTCACCTGCGACAACCTCACCGGCGCCACCCTGATCACGCCCGACGGCCGCACCCACGAGGTCTCCGCGGACGCCGAACCCGACGTCTTCTGGGCGCTGCGCGGCGCGGGCAACGGCCAGTTCGGCGTCGTCACCTCGCTGCGCTTCGCCACCCACCCGACGCCCGACGTCGTCACCGGCTACCTCACCTGGCCGTGGAGCCGGGCCGCAGCGGTGGTCCGCTCCTGGCAGCGCTGGGGCCCCGACCAGCCCGACCACATCTGGTCCGCGCTGCACCTGGACTGCGCGCCCGGCGGCACCCCGGCCGTCTCCGTCGCCATGCTCTCCACCGGCTCCCGGGACGACCTGGCCGCCGCGGCCGACCGGTTGGCCGACGCCCCCGGCGGGCCCGGCCCCGCCGCCACCGTCTCGCTACGGCCGCACGAGTTCCTCGACGCGATGTTCTCCTACGCCGGCTGCTCGGGCCTGTCCGCCGCCCAGTGCCACCTGTCGCCGACCGGGCACCTGGGCCGCGAGACCTACACCGCCCGCTCCGACTTCTACGACACCGAGCTGCCGGACTCCGGCGTCGACACCCTGCTCACCCAGGCCCAGCGGCTGGCCAACCAGTCCGGCGGCGGCGCCGGAAGCATCGCCCTCACCGCGCTGGGCGGCGCCGTCAACCGGCCCGCCCCCACGGCCACGGCCTTCCCCCACCGCACCTCCCGCGTCCTCGTCCAGTACCTGGCCTCCGACGCCCTCTCCACCACCTCCTGGCTCGACACCACCCACGCCGCCCTCCGCCGCTACGCCTCCGGCGCGGCCTACCAGAACTACACCGACCCGACCCTCCCCACCTGGCGCACCGCCTACTACGGCCCCAACGCCCCCCGCCTCACCGCCCTCAAGTCCCGCCTGGACCCGAACCGGCTCTTCACCTTTCCGCAGGCGCTGTGAGGCCCCCGGGGTTCAGCGGTTGACGGTCTGGATCTCCTGGACGCTGACGGCCTGCCGGGAGTCGGAGAACCCGTCGTTCATCGCCCGGCCGCCGGGCTGCGGGGTCGCGGTCGGCGTCCACGTCACGCGCCAGGTGATCCGTGCCTGGAGCAGGTACGTCCCGCCAGGGGACGTCGCCTTCTGGTAGGTGACATTGCACGGCTCGTCGGCGCTGTCGACCACGTACCTGCGGCCGGAGGGGGTGAACGCGTAGTCGCAGCTGCCCGGCTGGGCGTACGACGTACCGGCCTCGACCCGCAGGCTGTACGGGACCGCCATGACGGTCGCCGCGACCGGCCCGACCTGCGCGGTGACGGACGCCTGCGGGATGCCGTCGTCGAAGCTGACATACGTGGGCAGGTTGACCTTCTGGTTCTGCGCCACCGGGCTGAGCGCCACCTCGCGCGGCGGGAGGGTCATCTGCCCGTACGCGGCCTGCGCGAGAAGCGCCGGACTGACCGGCTGCGGTGGTGGCGGGTCCCCCGGCCCCTGCCACAACCAGCCCTGGTCGTAGGGGCACATCGGCGCGTGGGGCCGGTTGAGCACCTTCTCGTCCCAGACCAGGACCCACCAGCTGCCGTCGTCCCCCTGGTGGTACTTGACCTCGTTCAGCTTCGACTGGACCTGGTAGTAGTAGTCGTAGACCGAGTCGGCGCCGTCGTTGCCGGCTGTGTAGTACCGCCGCTCGATCTCGGCTTGGAAATCCGCCGGCGTCATGCTCTCGTACCAGCACACCGGCGGAGTCCAGTTCGCGTCGGACGAGACGATCCACTGGAAGCTGCCGCCGTTCCCGTCGCCCCTGTGGGTGTACGTCACACGGGAGTAGAACGTCGTGCCACCGCCGCCGGTGTCGGTGGTCGTGCTGCCGCCCTGGTCCTTGCCGTCTCCGGCGGACGCCGTCACAACCCCCAAGACAAGGATGGCGAGGCACGCCGTCACAACGACCGCACCGCGGACAAGCCGGGTCCTCAGGCGACCTCGCACTGCTTCGCCCCCTTGATCCAGGTGTGGTCGTAAACGTGCCACTCGCCGGACGGCGACTTCGACATCAGCAGTGTCCACAGGCGGAAGTCCGACGCCGAAGGCGTCGTGACGCCGACCTTGCCCGTTTTGGAGTCCTTGGCGTACGCCTTGCGCTGGTCCTCGCAGTACTGGACCTGGAGGTTCCCGCCTTGCAGGGGTTTCACCGCAGAGCTGTAGTAGCGGTAGGTGCCGGTGATGACACCGCCGTCCTTGCCTTGGCCGATCAGTGCGTCGGCGTACGCCGCGCCGCGTTCGCCGGTGAAGAATCGGGCGAAGTTCGACGTCGCCTTGGAGCGGGTCCTCGCCTCCAGTTCGAGCACCGACTTCGCCGCGTAGACGGCGTCCTGGAGCACGGCCTTGTTCTCGGCCGTTCCGTCGAACCCCTTGAACTCCACGGTGATGTCCGGCGGAAGGGCGAACGTCGGCGCGTCGGGCACCGCGGCCCCGGCGGTCGTCGGCGCCGCCGGCGGGGGCGGGGTGGTCGTGCGGGGCGGCGGCGGGGGCTGGATCTTGTCGGAGGTGTCCGAGGCGCCCGCGCCGCAGGCTGTCAGCAGGAGGGCCGCGACGGCGGCCAGGGGGACGGCGATGGGCAGGGAAGAGCGGGTCACTGCGGAATCCCCCGTGAGTCGTCCGGTTCCGGTCGGTTGCGGTGGGCCTTGACACTACCGGCGCGCAGGATGGGGCTGTAGGGGCGATCCTCGATCGGTACGGTTCGCGTCACGACGGACGCCGACACGCCGGACGCCGCGCACCGCCCCCACCGGGCGCGGGCGCGGGGATCCCGGCCCGCTCACCCGGCGTCAGGCCGCCGGCCCGGCGGCGCGCCGGCCGCGCCGGGTGAGCGGGCGGGCTACGCCGCCAGCCCGTTGTCCTCCGCCCGCTGACGCTGCGTCGGCGCGTCGCCCTGCGGGGGCGGTACGGCGGCGCGGGCCGTCCGGGCCCGGACGAGGGGGGCGAGGCGGGTGGTCGCCAGGGCGGTGGTGAGGGCCGTCAGGAGGGCCAGCGCGAGGGGGGCGAGCAGGAGGGTCGTGGCCGCGCCGAGGGCGAAGCCGCCGACGACGTCGGTGGGGTAGTCGGCGCCGAGGTAGACCTGGGTGAAGCCCTCCGCGAGGGCGGCCAGCAGCGCGACGGCGCCCAGGCGGCGGCTGACCATGAAGAGGGCGACGGCGACCGCGGCCGTGAGGGCGGTCTGGTCGCTGACGAAGGAGAAGTGGTGGCCGCCGCGGGCGAGGACGTCGAGGCCGTCGTGCTCGGTGTACGGCCTGGGGCGCCGCACGAAACCGCGGATCGGGATGTTGAGCAGCAGCGCGAGGCCGCCGGCCAGCGGGGCCCACAGCACGCCGGCGACGGCGGCGGGGGCGTCGGCGCAGCGGCGGGCGACGCGCCACCAGCAGCAGACGGCGAGCAGGGCCACCAGGGCGATCAGCCCGTGGTCGCCGAGGATTTGCACGGCGCGGTCGACGCCGTGGGGCGCCCGCTCGGCGAGGCCGTTGATGTCGCGGAGCAGGCCGATGTCGGGGTTCACGCTGTCGTTTGCGACCTCTGCCATGGCGGTGGTGCCCCTTACCTACGACTGACGGTGCGGTTCGGGCTCGTCCGCAACCCCCGTCGCTTGCGTCCCGTGCCATTCTCACCCGTACAACCGCCGGCGCGGTATGCGGCGTTCCGGTCTTCGCCAGATGATCACCATGCTGTTATGCAAGGGTGACCAGGGCAGAGGGGCAAATCACCCCCGCCCGGCGAGGCTTGGGCCACGACCTCACCAATCGCATCCGTCACAGCGGACCCGGCCCGACAGCCTGTCCGCGGTCCGCAACCCGCGGACCGCGCCGCCCGCGCGACCCCGCCCCGCCCGGAAGCCGACCCGGGGTCCTGGACCCGGCCCGCGACCCCGCGCGGGAGCCGCGACCGCCGGGCCGTACGCCCCCGGGACGGCCTGCCCCCGGACCCGGCCCGCGGCCTCCCTCAGGCCGCCGCCGTCGGCAGCGCCTCCGCGCCCGCCTGCGTGACCCGGGTGGCCCCGATGTAGTCCGGCGAGTCGATCCGGTCGAACCGGATCACCGCCCCCGTGTGCGGCGCGTCGATCATGTAGCCGCCGCCGACGTAGATCCCCACGTGGTGGATGGACCGCGGGTCGTCCAGGTCGTACGCGAAGAACACCAGGTCCCCTGGGAGCAGATCGGCCCGGCTCGGGTGCGGCCCCGCGTTCCACTGGTCGTTGGCGACACGCGGCAGCTCGATGCCGACCGAGTGGTACGACGCCTGCGTCAGACCCGAGCAGTCGAACCGCCCGCCCTGCGCCGCCGTGCCCTCGCCGCCCCACAGGTACAGCTTGCCGAGCTGCTGCTGCGCGTAGTAGATCGCGGCGGCGGCCTGCTGCGAGGGCGCCACCAGCCCGACCGGCGCGGCGAAGCTCTTCTCCAGGGTGCGGATGATCTTCACGTAGTGCTGCGTCTCGGCGTACGGCGGTACGCCCCCGGCCCGTATCACCGCGTACGCGCCCGCGTTGTAGGAGGCGAGCATGTTGTCGGTGTTGTCGCCCGGCACGTTCTTGACGTACGACGCCAGTTCGCAGTCGTACGAGGCCGCCGACGGGATCGCGTCCTCAGGATCCCAGACGTTCGCCACGCCGTCGCCGTTGCCGTCCACGCCGTGCGTGGCCCAGGTGCCGGGGATGAACTGGGCGATCCCCTGGGCCTCCGCCCCGCTCTGCGCCTGCGCGTTCCAGCCGCTCTCCTGGTAGAGCTGGGCGGCCAGCAGCGCCGGGTTGAGCGCCGGGCAGAGGTTGCCCCACTTGAGCACGATCGGCTGGTAGACGGCGGGTACCGTACCCTTGGCCAGAGTGACCGCCCCGGCGCCGTTCCTGGCCAGGTCCGCGGCGGCCGAGAACGTGCCGACCACCAGCAGCGCCAGGAACGACAGGCACAGGCCCGCGCCGATGATGACGGTGAGCCAGACTTTGCGCACGGTCGCCCGTCCCCTTCCGTTCGCGTTCGCCGCCGGAGGTCCCGTGCGTTGTCGTACGTTCCCATCGTTGCCCTATGGTCACACTCGTGATACACAGAGTAGTCGACGACGTCCTTCGAACACCGGTCCGGCCCCCAGTCTGACGGCTGCGGACCGATTTCCACGGACGATCCGCCGAGAAAGTCGCCGAGTCGACATGCAACAGCGGAATCCTCCGTCAGACTGGGTCCTGGCCCCTTGCGCCCCGGCGAGGGAGCCAACTGATCGAGCGGGGTGGTGAGTTACATGTTTTTGGCAGCCGCGAAGGGCGACATCAACACCATCATCGGTGGCATCGCCCCAGACTGGGGACCCTTCGGTTCCCTGGGCAACGAGGCACGTGTGATGATCGAAGTGGTCATGGCGACAGCGATCCTGCTGTGCATGGCCATCGCGATCTGGGGCGCCGCGAAACAGCGGATCGGCGCCACGGCACTGCGCGACACCTTCAGCGCGGAGCAGGGCAAGGGCCTGATCATCGCCGGACTGACCGGCGTGTTCATCATCGGCTCACTCGGCACGCTGTTCACCATCGTGTACGGGATGGCCGTCTAGCCCCGCCGGACCCCGGCCCCGGCCGGCGCCCGATCCCCGACCACACCCACCGACGCTCCCGTCCCGGAGTCCGTCCCCGGCTCCACCGTCCCTTCCGAGGCTGCGTGCTGATGCCCACTCGACCAAGCAGCGGTGCCGTCCGCGGCACACGCCGCTCCGGCGTGCCCGCGGGGCCCCAGGGGGCGACGGCGCGATGAGTCTCGGCCAGGACGGGCCTCCCACCCGGACGAGGATGCCCGAGGGGCACGGCTCAGCCCACGCCGGAGCCGGCCGCCGCGGCCAGCCCCGGCGGGCCCTGGTGACGGTGGTGGGCGTCATAGTGCTGCTGATCGCCGCGATCGCCTTCGCCAACCGCGGCGGCCACGACTCACCCTCCACCGCCTCGGGCGCCCCCTCCGGCACCGGCACCGGCACCGGCACCGGCACCGGCTCGGGAGCCCACTCCGCGCCCTCCACCACCGCCCCCTCCGGCGAACGCCCCGTCACCGGCAAGTCCGCCACCGGCATCCCCTCCGGCTTCGCCCACGACCCCCAGGGCGCGCAGTCGGCAGCGGCGAACTACGCGGTGGCGCTGGGCGGCGTGGACATGTTCAACACAGCACGACGGCACGAGATCGTGGCGGCAGTGCACGACCCCGCGGTCACGCCCCGGCTACAGAGCGCGCTGGACCAGGCGTACTCGGGGGACGCGTTGAAGTCCCTCGGCCTCAACGCCGACGGCACCGCGCCAGGCGGCCTCACCTTCGTCTCCCGGACCGTGCCGGTGGGCACCAAGGTGACGGCGGAGGCGGCCGACGCGGTGACCGTCGAGGTGTGGTGCACGGACCTGGTCGGCCTGGCCGGCCAGGGGTCGACGAACCCGGTCAGCAGTGCGTGGTTCACGACCACCGAGAAGCTTGTATGGGTCGAGGGGGACTGGAAGATCGAGTCCTCCAGCCAGAAGGATGGGCCAGCACCGGTGGGCGGCGACGACCGGGCCGCCACGGCGGACGAGATCGCCGGCGCCGTACGGGACTACGGAGGCTTCACTTATGCCAGGTAGCCGACCCATGCCGGGCAGTCGCACCGCCGCACCGGGCCGCACACGCGGCTCCCGGGGCGAGCGTCGCGTCGCCCCCGCCGTCCCGCGCGGCCCCCGCGTCGGCCCCGCCGACCACTACCCCTCCTTCGTGGGTCCGCCCCCTGGTCGCCGCCGCTGGTCCGCCGTGGCCGTCATGACCGCCGTCCTGGCCGCGCTGCCGACGGTGGCACTGGCCGCCACGCCGACGCCGGTCCCCTCCGTCGGCAAGAACACTCACGCCCCCGACCCGTGCCGGCTGCTCGTCGGCTCCGCCAAGGACTTCTGCGAGAACGACAACGGCCGCAGCGGCAGCGGAGGCGGCGGGACCAACGGCCTGACCAGTTCCCTGGACCCCCTCACCTCGCTCGGCAAAGGCTGCGCCGACGCCGCGTCATGGACCATCGACAAGCTGTCCACCGCGGTCACCAAGACCACCCAGGTGGACTTCACCAACACCGCGTTCCTGCGGCAGTACGCCGTCGTGTTCGCCGCGTCGACGATCCTGACGCTGGTGCTGTGGCTGCTCGCGGTGGCCAAGCGGGCGGTCCGCGGTGTGCCGCTCACCGAGGCGATCACCGAAGCCGTCGGGTTCCTGTGGCTGACCGTGCTGGCCTCCGCGTTCACCCCGCTGATCCTGTACACGGTGGTCTCGGCGACCGACGCCGTCACCGACGTGATCTCCTCGGGCACGAAGTCGAACACCGACGTGTTCTTCGGCTCGTTCTCCGGCGCCCTCACCAAGGGCGACAACATCGGCGGCGGACCGATCATGCTGATCCTGGTGTCGCTGGTGTCCGTGGTGGCCGCCGGCGTGCTCTGGCTGGAGCTGGTGATCAGGGCCGCCCTGCTGTACGTGGGCGCGCTGCTGGGCACCGCGGTGTACGCCGGCCTGGTGGACAAGAACATGTGGCACAACGTCCGCCGCTGGGCCGGGATCATGATCGCCGTGATCATGGTGAAGCCGGTGATCGTGATCGTGCTGGGGCTGGCCGGCGCGCTGTCGTCCAGCGACGACGGCCCCGACGCGTTCTCCGCCGTGGTGTCGGGCCTGGCCATCATCCTGCTGGCGATCTTCGCCAGCTTCATGATCTACCGCTTCGTCCCCGGCTTCGGCGACGACGTCGTCAACCTGCGCAACAGCCGCAAGTCCGCCGGCGGCCAGAGCGGCGCCGCCGCGGTCATCTCCTCGCCCGCAGCCCTGGTCAAGCAGGGCATCAAGACGCACAGCGCCCGCGGCGGCCCGCAGGAGCAGGCCCAGGGCGGCGGCGTGCCGAGCAACCCGATGGCGGGCGGCATGGCCGCGCACAGCGGCCGCGGCGGTTCCCCGGGCGGCGCCGGCACCGGCTCCGGCGGCAGCAGCGGTAGCGGCGGCGGCAACCCGCTGAGCGGCTCCCCCTTCCGCAACGGCCCCGGGTCCCCCCGAGGCGGCGCACCAGGCTCGAACAACGGCACTTCGCAGGGAGGTGATCGCCGGTGACGACCCAGCCCTTCACCCAGCCGCGCCGCACCTATCTGATCGGCAAGGCCAGGCCCAACGCGATCGTGGGCAAGAACCGGGAGACCGGTGAGATCGCGCTGATCATCGCCGGCGCCGGCCTCGGCATGCTGTTCGGCCTGCTGATGCCGATACTCCTGCTGCGCATCGTCGGCCTGGTCGGCTGGCCGATGCTGGCGCTGGCCGCGGTGTACATGCCCTACCGGCGGCGTACGTTCTACCGCTGGTTCGAGATCAACCGCACCTACCGCCGCACCCTGCGCACCACCCCCGCCTACCGCTCGGCCGTCCAGGAGGCCGGTGTGGGCCTGGACGGGCGGGAGGTGGAGGTCGGGCCGCCGCCGGGGATCGGGCGGATCAGCTGGCTGTCGGCGCCGTTCGGCCCCGACGAGATCGCGGTGCTGCTGCACGTGGACCGGCGCACGGTCACCGCGGCCATCGAGATCGAGGGTCCGGGCGTGGGGCTGCGCGACAGCGAGGACCAGGAGGCGCTGGTCGAGCGGTTCGGCACGCTGCTGAAGCACGTGGCCAACGGGGACGGCTTCGTGACCCGGCTCCAGATGCTGGCCCGCACCCTGCCCGCCGACCCCGACGCGCACGCCAAGGACGTCGCCCAGCGCGGCGACCCGGACGCCGAGCGGTGGCTCAAGGACTCCTACGAGCAGTTGCAGTCCATGGTGTCCACCTCCTCCGAGCAGCACCGCGCCTACCTCGTCGCCTGCATGCACTTCACCCGCGAGCTGGCCGCCGAGGGCAACGCGATGGCCCGCGCCACCGCCGTCCACGGCCAGAAGGTCGACAAGGACGCCGGGCTCGCGGCGGTGATGGCCCGCGAGCTCAACGACATCTGCGCCCGGCTGGCCGAGGCCGACATCCGGGTCCGGCAGCCGCTGGGCCAGGCCCGGCTGGCGTCGCTGGTGCACTCGATGTACGACCCGGACCACCCGATAGACCACATCCAGGCGATGACCCGCCGCAACGCCTGGCCGGCCGAACTCGACGCCACCGACCCGACGTTCCTGCAGGCCAAGACCCGCGAGTCCAGCACCCGGGCGCCCTGGCACCACTCCACGGCCTGGATCAAGGAGTGGCCGATGACCCCGGTGGGCGTCAACTTCCTGGCACCGCTGCTGGTGCACACCCCCGACGTGATCCGCACGGTCGCGGTGACCATGGACCTCGAACCCACCGACGTGGCGATCGAGCGGATGCTGACCGAGAAGACCAACGACGACGCCGAGGCGAGCCGCGCCGCGAAGATGAACCGGGTGGTGGACCCGCGCGACGTCGCCCACCACGGGCGGATCGACCAGCGCGGCGAGGACCTGGCCAGCGGCGCCGCCGGGGTGAACATCGTCGGCTACATCACGGTCTCCTCGCGCTCCCCCGAAGCGCTGGCGCGTGACAAGCGCACGATCCGCGCGTCCGCCGGTAAGTCATATCTGAAGCTTGAATGGTGCGATCGTGAGCACCACCGGGCGTTTGTGAACACGTTGCCGTTCGCGACCGGCATCCGCCGCTAGCCCGCCCGTACGAGGAGGCCACTGCCATGCCCATGCTGGACCCGCTGGCGGCGATCACCGACGCGTTCACCGGCTTTCTCTTCGGCCGGGTGGAGACCACACGGCTGCCGGTACGCACCTCCACCGGCCAGGCGCAGGCGGTCTACCTGCCGACCGCCGCGCCGGGACTGGGCGACTCCGGCGTGATCATCGGCCGCGAGGTGTACTCCGGCAAGGGCTACATCTACGACCCCTTCCAGCTCTACGGCCAGCAACTGCCCGCCCCGCACTGGCTGGTGCTCGGCGAGTCCGGCAACGGCAAGTCGGCGCTGGAGAAGACCTACGTCCTGCGGCAGCTGCGGTTCCGCGACCGGCAGGTCGTGGTGCTGGACGCGCAGGGCGAGGACGGCGTCGGCGAGTGGAACCTGATCGCCAGGGCACTGGGCCTGACCCCGATCCGGCTCGACCCGATGGCGGCCCTGGACGGCGGCATCAAGCTCAACCCGCTGGACCCGGCGATCACCGTCACCGGCCAGCTGGCGCTGCTGCGGACCATCATCGAGGTCGCCATGGGCCGCGCCCTGGACGAGCGATCCGGCTTCGCGCTGAAGGTCGCCCACGCCTACGTCGCCGAGACGGTGACGGAGCGCCAGCCGATCCTGACCGACATCGTGGAACGGCTGCGGCACCCGCTGGTGGAGTCCGCCGAGGCGATGAACGTCGACCTGGACGACGTACGGGCCTGGGGCCTGGACGTGGCGCTGGTGCTCGACCGGCTGGTCGACGGCGACCTGCGGGGCATGTTCGACGGGCCGACCAGTGCCGGCATCGACCTGGACTCGCCGCTGATCGTCTTCGACCTGTCGCACATCGACCGCAACTCGATCGCGATGCCGATCCTGATGGCGATCGTCGGCGTGTGGCTGGAGCACACCTGGATCCGCCCGGACCGGAAGAAACGCATCTTCCTGGTCGAGGAGGCGTGGCACATCATCAACTCGCCGTTCGTCGCGCAGCTCTTCCAGCGGCTGCTGAAGTTCGGCCGGCGGCTCGGCCTGTCCTTCGTCGCGGTCGTCCACCACCTGTCCGACGTGGTGGACGGCGCCGCGGCCAAGGAGGCCGCGGCGATCCTCAAGATGGCCTCCACCCGCACCATCTACGCCCAGAAGGCCGACGAGGCGCGCGCCACCGGGCGGGTGCTGGGCCTGCCGCGCTGGGCGGTGGAGATCATCCCGACGCTCACCCCCGGTATCGCGGTGTGGGACGTCAACGGCAACGTACAGGTGGTCAAACACCTGATCACCGAGAGCGAGCGGCCGCTGGTCTTCACCGACCGCGCCATGACCGAGACCTCGGTGGAGCACGCCGCGGACCTGGAGGCCGAGGCGGAAGCCGAGGCCGAGGCGCGCGCGGAAGCGCACGCGGCGGCCCAGGCCGCCCTGGCCAAGCACATGGCAGACGACGCCGTCGCGTGACGGGGACCTGACGGGGACGAGATGGCGCAGCGGAAGAGGGACTCCCCCGGGGGCCTGCCGGACGGCCTGGTCGTCGGCATCATCGGCTTCCTGCTCGGCGTGACCCTGCTGGTGTGGACGGCCACCGGCATCGCCGGGCTGCTCGCCCACGGCGGCTGGCCGGACGCGGCGCACTTCACCCGCACCCCGCAGGCCATGCGGTCGCTGATGGGCGACCCGCACGACCTGGCCGCGGCCTGGCCGCAGTCCCCTCCCCGGCAGCTGCCCAAGGCGGGGCTGTTCTGGGGGGTGTTCATCGGACAGTTCATGGTGCTGTTCGTGCTGACGGTGTGGGTGCTGAACATCGTGGCGCGGCTGCGCTCCCGCGACGCCCGCGCCGCGCGCCCCCGCCCGGCGCCCCCGGCCCGCCCCGCACCCACCGCCACCGCGGCCGACGACACCGCGCTGCAGGCGCCCCGCCGCCACGACCGCGCCCGCCCCCTCGGCAAGGACTCCGGCGACGGCCTGGACGCCTGGTTCCGTACCGTGCCGCGGGCCGCCCCCTTCGCACGGGACGACACACCGACCACCGTGCTGCCGGCCGTCCCCGACGGACACCCCGGCGCCCCGGCCGCCGCCCGCCCCGGGCCCGGCTCCGACCACCTCGCCGACGGCGAGGTCACCCGCACCTACGCGCTGTTCGCCGCCCCCCGGAGCGACAAGGCCAAGCGGATCACCCAGCCCGCCGTGCTGGCCGCCGCCGGACCGGTCGTGGTCACCACCGCGGACCCGGACACGTACCACCAGACCGCCGGCAACCGCGCCAAGCTCGGCCCGGTGCACGTCTTCGACCCCGCGCACCTGCTGGACGTCCCCGGGCGGCTGCGCTGGGCCCCCCACGACGGCTGCGAGCGCCCGCAGACAGCCCGGCTGCGGGCCGCCGCGCTGCTCGCACCGCTGCGCACCGCCAGGTCCGACGAGGCGATCGTGCACGAGACCGCGGTGACACTGCTGCGCTGCTGGCTGCACGCCGCGGCCGTCGACGGCCGGCCCTTCCGCCAGGTGCAGCGCTGGGCGGCCGGCGGCGTGACCGCCGGGGAGCCGGTACGGATCCTGCGCACCGACACCGGCGCCGCCTCCGGCTGGAACGGCGAGCTGGAATCGGCGCTGCACGCCCACCCCGAACGCCGGGACGCCGCGCAGGCGCTGATCCGGCGGCTGCTCGAACCGCTCAACGCGGTGCACATCCGCGACGCGTGCAATCCGACCCGTACCGGGGGCCTCGACCTGGAGTCGTTCACCTCCGAACGGGGAACGCTCTACGTGGTGGGTGAGCGGACCGAGGACCCCCGGTCAGGACCGGGCGCGATGCCTCTGCTCACCGCACTCCTCTCCAGCGTGGTCGAGCACGGCCGGCACATGGCCGCACGGTCATCCGCCGGTCGGCTCGACCCACCAATGACCTTCGTGCTGGACGACATCGGCGCCCTCGCGCCGATCCCCGCCCTCCCCGACCTCCTCGCCGAGGGACACACGGCCGGCCTCCCCACCCTCGCCGTCCTGCGCTCCCCCGAACAGGCCCTCGCCCGGTGGCAGTCCCCCCTGTGGCAGCACGCCGACATCCGCCTGGCCCTCGGCGACGACACGGCCGACGCACTCCCCCCGACCGTCCACGACGCCGTCCGCATCCGCTGACAGCCGGCCGCCGCACCGGTCGCCACACCGGTCGCCACACCGGCAGCCGACCACCGGGCGCGCGGCCCGCCGGGCCGCCTCCAATTACCCGAAGGTGAAGGAGTACGCGCTCAGGCCCGGCGAGAACGTCAGCTTGAGCACCCCCTGCTGCTCGGTGCTCCCGCTCACCACCGGACAGATGTCCGGCGCGCCCGAGACCGCGAAGGTCCGGGTACGCCCGCCGAACACGGCGGTGACCGTACCGGTGCCGCCGACGTCCAGGTAGACGTCGTCGGCCAGGAAGTTCAGCTCCATCGCCGCCGACCGCCCCGCGGTCAGCGCCTGACCGCCTACCGACCACGTACCGCCGAGTCCGAACTCGTTCTCCGGCACCGGAGCGGCAGCGGCAGCGGCAGCGGCAGCGTGAAAGCGTGCGTGCCCGCGCGCAGCGACCCGTTGGCGACACCCTGGGCGCGGTCGGAGCCCAGGTACGTCTCCGGGGTCTGGTACGGGTCGGTCGGCGTCCGGTCCGGCACCTCCGTCGCCTCCGGCAGCGCGACCACCGGGCGCGCGGCCGACAGCAGCTGCCGGATCAGCGTCTCGTCGCCGCTGTAGCCGCCCTCGCCGATCGCCACATGCCGCACCTCACCGGTCGCGTCGACCAGGTACGACGCCGGCCAGGAGGTGTTGCCGAAGGCGTCCCAGGTGTCGTAGTCGTTGTCCAGCGCCACCGGACAGGCAATGTGCAGCCGCGCCGCGCCCGCCTTCACATTGCCCTTGTCGTGCTCGAAGGCGTACTCCGGGGTGTGCACGCCGATCACCACCAGACCGTCGTCCCGGTACGCCCGGTACCAGGCGTCGACATGCTCGATGGCCCGCTGGCAGTTGATGCAGGAGTACGCCCAGAAGTCGACCAGCACCAGCTTCCCGGTCAGGTCGGCCGAGGTCATCAGCGGCCGGTCGCCGGAGGTGTTGAACTACTGCTGGACACCGGTCACGGCCGGCGCCTTGCCGCAGTCGAGCAGGTCGTCGGTCTCCGCGCCGGCACATGCCTGGAGCGCCGCGCTCTGCTGCGGGCTCAGCCCCGAAATCGCCCCCGCCCGGTCCAGCGCCTGGTTCAGCCGGGCGGTGTAGTCGGGCACCGCCCGCTGGATCGCGTCGGTGCCGTTGAAGGTGAGCGCCACGGCCAGCCCGATCACCACCAGCCCGGCGGCGAACCGCACCGACCGCTGCCGCTCCCGGAACGCCCGCACCCGGTCGGCGACCCCGCGGCCGGCCAGGGCGAAGAACAGCAGCGGCGCCGTACCCACCGCGAACGCCAACGCCAGAGCGACCGTCTGCGCCCCGATCCGGTGCGTCGCGCCCGCCACCGTGATCGCCGCCAGCACCGGCCCGGCACGGCACGTACACCGCGCCCAGCGCCAGCCCGAGCACGAACCCGCCGTGCCTGCCGCTGACCTGCCGCCGCCCCACGTACGAGAACGGCCGCTCCAGCAGCTCCTGGACCCGCGGGAACATCATCGCCACGCCCAGCACAGTCAGCACCGCCAGCCCCGCCCACCGGATGGTGTCCGACGGCAAAGGCAGCACGCCGAGCACCAGCGTGCCGAGCAGGGTGAAGACACTGAAGCTGAGCGCGAGCCCGGCCACCACCAGATACGGCCGCCGCCCACCGGCGTTCCCGCCGCTCCCGCCGCCCTACACGCCGCCGCTGCCGGGCTGCGCGGCACCCGCGGTGAGGAAGACCACGGGCAGCACCGGCAGCACACACGGCGAGACACCGGTGATGAACCCGCCCGCCAGCCCGATCAGCACCAGCGTGAGCACAGCGACCTCCGGGACCGGCCGGCCGCCGCGGTCCAGGTACGCGACGGCTCCGGCTCTGTCCGTACGCTAACGCCGCCGCCTGTGGACGACCGGACACCGGGACCATCGGTCACCGATCCGTAAGGCCCGCGCACGTACGGTCCCCCGTCACGCCCTGGGACGCGCCACCGACGCGCGCAGCACGATGTGCGTACCCAGCAGCTGCCGCCGCTGCCCGGTGCCGCGCGGCGCCCCCGGCGGGCCGCTCCTCGGCGAGCGCCCAGCCGCACCGCCTCCCGGCCCGGTTCGTACGCCGGGATGCGCACCGTGGTCAGCGGCGGGTTGAGGTCCTGGGCCAGGGCGTCGTCGTTGTAGCCGACGACCGACACGTCCTCGGGCGTCCGCAGGCCGCGCTCGCGCAGCGCCGCCATCGCCCCCGCCGCCGCCCGGTCGTCGCCGGCGAAGACCGCGGTGAAGTCAGGCCGCCCGTCGCACTCGGCGAGGATCTGCCGCATCGAGGCGTAACCGTGGTCCCGGCCGAAGCCCCAGCCGCCGATCCGCTCGGCGCCCGGCCCCAGTCCGTGGTCGGCCAGCGCCCTGCGGTACCCGGCGATCCGCGGCTCGACGGTGGTGTGCCCGGGTAGCCGCCCGAGATACAGGATGTTTCGGTGCCCGGCCGACAGCAGATGGCTGACCAGCGCGTACGCACCGGCCTCGTTGTCGTACTCGACGACCAGAACGGGCGTCTCGGGGCCCGGCGCGGGCCGCCCGCACAGCACCAGCCGGGACCCCGCGGCGGCGAGTCCGTACGCGTACTCGCCGAGCCGGGCCCGGTACCGCTCGTCCTCGACCGCGCCGCCGACCAGCACCACGAACTCGGCCCGCTGCTCGCGCATCATCTGCACCAGCGCCAGCTCGCGCGCCTCGTCGCCGCCGTGGCTGCACACCATGCACAGCCGTCCGCCCGCCGCGGCCTCCTGCTCGACGCCCTGGGCGACGCTCGCGTAGAACGGGCTGTCCACCGACATGACGATGACCGCGACCGTCTTCGGCCCGGTCCCGGCCAGCGCCCGCGCCCGCCCGTCGACGACGTGGTCCAGGTCCCTGACCGCGCGCAGCACCTTGGCCCGCGCCGTCGCGGACGTCGGGTAGTTCCCGGCCAGCACCCGGGAGACGGTCGCCACCGAGACACCCGCCCGCCCGGCCACGTCCCGTGATCCGGCCGCCGGCCACGCCCGCCCGCTGCGTCATCCGCTACCACCCCCGGCATCCGCACGGCTGTCGCCGTGCCCCGCGCCGCGGCCCAGCGTAGTGCCGCCGCCCGCGGCGGAAGAGGGGCGCGAAGGGTGGGCCGGCTCGGCGGGAGGCGGCCGGGGCCGCCGGGCGGGCGCCGAAGGGGGTCACGGCCGTCGCGGGCGCCGTCGGCGAGCCCGACGGCCCCGGGCCCGCGGCGAGCGACTCCGGCACTCGGCGTCGGACGGCGGTCCGAACCGGTCTCCCCGAGCACGGTCCGCTCCGACCGGGAGCCGGCGGCCCGTCCCGTGCGCCCGACCTACGGTTCGGGTACCGGTTCCCGGCACCTCCATTGACGTGTGGCAGGGGCGGGCCTAGCCTCCAGACGCCGTCGGGGTAACCGCTTACCCCGCGGTTCGCACGTCTCCACGTCGCCTACACCCGAGGGGCAGATATGGCGGACCGGCCGAACGCGGTAGTGGCGATGCGCCCGGACATCGTGGACCTGGTCCTCCCGCCCGCGCTGCGCGCCCGCCTCGACACCCTCGCCGACGTGTCGGCCGGACCACCGCTCACCGACTGGTCGGGGGCCGACCTGGCCACCACCGACGTGCTCCTCACCGGCTGGGGCTGCCCCCCGCTGGACACCGCCCTGCTTGACCGCGCGCCCCGGCTCGCCGCCGTCCTGCACGCCGCCGGCACCGTCAAAGGCCATGTCGGACCCGAGGTCTGGCAGCGCGGCATCGCCGTCTCCTCCGCCGCCGACGCCAACGCGGCACCGGTCATCGAGTTCACCCTGGCCACCGTCTGGCTCGCGGCCCGCCGCACCCTCGGAGCGGCCGCCGGGTACGGCACCGGGCACTATCCCGGCTACCGCGAACGCCGCGGCGCGGACGGGGCGGTGGTGGGGGTCATCGGCGCCTCCCGGATCGGCCGCGGCGTCATCGCCCGCCTGCTCGCCGCCCCGGCCGGCTTCCACGTGCTGCTCGCCGACCCCTACGTCTCCGCCGCCGAGGCCGCCGCCCTGGGCGTCGAACTCGTCGACCCGGACGAGCTCTGCCACCGCTCGGACATCGTCACCGTCCATGCCCCGGACCTCCCCGAGACCCACCATCTCCTCGACGCCCGGCGCCTGCGGCTCCTCCAGGACGGCGCCGCCGTCATCAACACCGCCCGCGGCCGGCTCCTGGACACCCAGGCCCTCACCGAGCAGTGCGCAACCGGCCGCGTCGAGGCCTACCTCGACGTCACCGACCCCGAGCCCCTCCCGCCTGAGCACCCGCTACGGGCCCTTCCCAACGTCCTCATCACCCCGCACATCGCGGGCTGCCAGGGCACGGAGGTCCAGCGCCTGGGCGCATACGCGGTCGACGAGCTGGAACGCTGGATCAGCGGCCGGCCGCTGCTGGGCGCGATACGGGCGGAGCAGCTGGCCCGCATCGCCTGAGTCCCGGCAGGGGCGGGAAAAGGGGCCGACAACGCAAAAAAGCTCGGACCCCCGACTGCGTCGGGGGTCCGAGCTTCACTATTTGTTCGGCGGTGTCCTACTCTCCCACAGAGTCCCCCCTGCAGTACCATCGGCGCTGAAAGGCTTAGCTTCCGGGTTCGGAATGTAACCGGGCGTTTCCCTAACGCTATGACCACCGAAACACCACGAAACACACACCACCCCACACACCCCACAAAAACAGGAGCAGGGAATACGGCGGCTGATTGTTTCAGAACCACACAGTGGACGCGAGCACACATGGACAAGCCCTCGGCCTATTAGTACCGGTCAGCTCCACCCCTCACAAGGCTTCCACATCCGGCCTATCAACCCAGTCGTCTACTGGGAGCCTTACCCCATCACGTGGGTGGGAGCCCTCATCTCGAAGCAGGCTTCCCGCTTAGATGCTTTCAGCGGTTATCCCTCCCGAACGTAGCCAACCAGCCATGCCCTTGGCAGAACAACTGGCACACCAGAGGTCCGTCCGTCCCGGTCCTCTCGTACTAGGGACAGCCCTTCTCAAGACTCCAACGCGCGCAGCGGATAGGGACCGAACTGTCTCACGACGTTCTAAACCCAGCTCGCGTACCGCTTTAATGGGCGAACAGCCCAACCCTTGGGACCGACTCCAGCCCCAGGATGCGACGAGCCGACATCGAGGTGCCAAACCATCCCGTCGATATGGACTCTTGGGGAAGATCAGCCTGTTATCCCCGGGGTACCTTTTATCCGTTGAGCGACGGCGCTTCCACAAGCCACCGCCGGATCACTAGTCCCTACTTTCGTACCTGCTCGACCCGTCAGTCTCACAGTCAAGCTCCCTTGTGCACTTACACTCAACACCTGATTACCAACCAGGCTGAGGGAACCTTTGGGCGCCTCCGTTACCCTTTAGGAGGCAACCGCCCCAGTTAAACTACCCACCAGACACTGTCCCTGATCCGGATCACGGACCGAGGTTAGACATCCAGCACGACCAGAGTGGTATTTCAACGACGACTCCACCACGGCTGGCGCCGCGACTTCACAGTCTCCCACCTATCCTACACAAGCCGAACCGAACACCAATATCAAGCTATAGTAAAGGTCCCGGGGTCTTTCCGTCCTGCTGCGCGAAACGAGCATCTTTACTCGTAGTGCAATTTCACCGGGCCTATGGTTGAGACAGTCGAGAAGTCGTTACGCCATTCGTGCAGGTCGGAACTTACCCGACAAGGAATTTCGCTACCTTAGGATGGTTATAGTTACCACCGCCGTTTACTGGCGCTTAAGTTCTCAGCCTCGCCACACCCGAAGGCACGACTAACCGGTCCCCTTAACGTTCCAGCACCGGGCAGGCGTCAGTCCGTATACATCGCCTTACGGCTTCGCACGGACCTGTGTTTTTAGTAAACAGTCGCTTCTCGCTGGTCTCTGCGGCCACCCCCAGCTCAGAGAGCACGTCTCATCACCAGAAATGGCCCCCCTTCTCCCGAAGTTACGGGGGCATTTTGCCGAGTTCCTTAACCATAGTTCACCCGAACGCCTCGGTATTCTCTACCAGACCACCTGAGTCGGTTTAGGGTACGGGCCGCCATGAAACTCGCTAGAGGCTTTTCTCGACAGCATAGGATCATCCACTTCACCACAATCGGCTCGGCATCAGGTCTCAGACACATGCCACCCGGATTTACCTGAGCAACGCCCTACACCCTTACCCCGGGACAACCACCGCCCGGGCTGGACTACCTTCCTGCGTCACCCCATCGCTTACCTACTACTTCCCTGGACCAGCGGCTCCACCACTCCCACCTCATCCGAAGACTCAGCAGGCGGCTTCACGGCCTTAGCATCAGAAGACTCAGTACTGGGCGTTCCAAAGCGGGTACCGGAATATCAACCGGTTGTCCATCGACTACGCCTGTCGGCCTCGCCTTAGGTCCCGACTTACCCTGGGCAGATCAGCTTGACCCAGGAACCCTTAGTCAATCGGCGCAAGAGTTTCCCACTCTTGTATCGCTACTCATGCCTGCATTCTCACTCGTGAACCGTCCACCACTGCCTTACGGCGCAGCTTCACCCGGCACACGACGCTCCCCTACCCATCACAGCCCCCGTTAGGAGTCAATACTGCAATGACACGACTTCGGCGGTACGCTTGAGCCCCGCTACATTGTCGGCGCGGAATCACTTGACCAGTGAGCTATTACGCACTCTTTCAAGGATGGCTGCTTCTAAGCCAACCTCCTGGTTGTCTCTGCGACTCCACATCCTTTCCCACTTAGCGTACGCTTAGGGGCCTTAGTCGATGCTCTGGGCTGTTTCCCTCTCGACCATGGAGCTTATCCCCCACAGTCTCACTGCCGCGCTCTCACTTACCGGCATTCGGAGTTTGGCTAAGGTCAGTAACCCGGTAGGGCCCATCGCCTATCCAGTGCTCTACCTCCGGCAAGAAACACACGACGCTGCACCTAAATGCATTTCGGGGAGAACCAGCTATCACGGAGTTTGATTGGCCTTTCACCCCTAACCACAGGTCATCCCCCAGGTTTTCAACCCTGGTGGGTTCGGTCCTCCACACGGTCTTACCCGCGCTTCAACCTGCCCATGGCTAGATCACTCCGCTTCGGGTCTTGAGCATGCTACTAAAACGCCCTATTCGGACTCGCTTTCGCTACGGCTCCCCCACACGGGTTAACCTCGCAACACACCGCAAACTCGCAGGCTCATTCTTCAAAAGGCACGCAGTCACGACACCAAGCGCAAGCACTCAATGCGACGCTCCCACGGCTTGTAGGCACACGGTTTCAGGTACTATTTCACTCCGCTCCCGCGGTACTTTTCACCATTCCCTCACGGTACTATCCGCTATCGGTCACCAGGGAATATTTAGGCTTAGCGGGTGGTCCCGCCAGATTCACACAGGATTTCTCGGGCCCTGTGCTACTTGGGTGGTCCCCAAGAGAGCCGCTGACGTTTCAGCTACGGGGGTCTTACCCTCTACGCCGGACCTTTCGCATGTCCTTCGCCTACACCAACGGTTTATCACTCTCCGACCAGCCGGCAGACCGATCAAGGAAACTCCCACAACCCCGCCCGCGCAACCCCTGCCGGGTATCACACGCAAACGGTTTAGCCTCATCCGGTTTCGCTCGCCACTACTCCCGGAATCACGGTTGTTTTCTCTTCCTGCGGGTACTGAGATGTTTCACTTCCCCGCGTTCCCTCCACAAGCCCTATATATTCAGGCAAGGGTGACAGCCCATGACGACTGCCGGGTTTCCCCATTCGGACACCCCCGGATCACAGCTCGGTTGACAGCTCCCCGGGGCCTATCGCGGCCTCCCACGTCCTTCATCGGTTCCTGGTGCCAAGGCATCCACCGTGCGCCCTTAAAAACTTGGCCACAGATGCTCGCGTCCACTATGCAGTTCTCAAACAACCAACACTCAAGGAAACAACACCCCCGATTCCCTGAGAACCCAACAGCGCGCCCAACACAGGCAACCCCAACCCGTTCCACGCCGAAGCAGTACTAGAGAAGAAAACCACCCATGCCGAATAGTCAACGTTCCACCCATGAGCAACCGGCACCGGACACTCGCCGATGAACCAGCCCTGGACCCACCCCCAACAGGGGAAACGAGCCAAGAAGCTCCTTAGAAAGGAGGTGATCCAGCCGCACCTTCCGGTACGGCTACCTTGTTACGACTTCGTCCCAATCGCCAGTCCCACCTTCGACGGCTCCCTCCCACAAGGGGTTGGGCCACCGGCTTCGGGTGTTACCGACTTTCGTGACGTGACGGGCGGTGTGTACAAGGCCCGGGAACGTATTCACCGCAGCAATGCTGATCTGCGATTACTAGCAACTCCGACTTCATGGGGTCGAGTTGCAGACCCCAATCCGAACTGAGACCGGCTTTTTGAGATTCGCTCCACCTCACGGTATCGCAGCTCATTGTACCGGCCATTGTAGCACGTGTGCAGCCCAAGACATAAGGGGCATGATGACTTGACGTCGTCCCCACCTTCCTCCGAGTTGACCCCGGCGGTCTCCTGTGAGTCCCCATCACCCCGAAAGGCACGCTGGCAACACAGAACAGGGGTTGCGCTCGTTGCGGGACTTAACCCAACATCTCACGACACGAGCTGACGACAGCCATGCACCACCTGTACACCAACCACAAGGGGGCACCCATCTCTGGATGTTTCTGGTGTATGTCAAGCCTTGGTAAGGTTCTTCGCGTTGCGTCGAATTAAGCCACATGCTCCGCTGCTTGTGCGGGCCCCCGTCAATTCCTTTGAGTTTTAGCCTTGCGGCCGTACTCCCCAGGCGGGGAACTTAATGCGTTAGCTGCGGCACCGACGACGTGGAATGTCGCCAACACCTAGTTCCCAACGTTTACGGCGTGGACTACCAGGGTATCTAATCCTGTTCGCTCCCCACGCTTTCGCTCCTCAGCGTCAGTAATGGCCCAGAGATCCGCCTTCGCCACCGGTGTTCCTCCTGATATCTGCGCATTTCACCGCTACACCAGGAATTCCGATCTCCCCTACCACACTCTAGCCTGCCCGTATCGAATGCAGACCCGGAGTTAAGCCCCGGGCTTTCACATCCGACGCGACAAGCCGCCTACGAGCTCTTTACGCCCAATAATTCCGGACAACGCTCGCACCCTACGTATTACCGCGGCTGCTGGCACGTAGTTAGCCGGTGCTTCTTCTGCAGGTACCGTCACTCACGCTTCTTCCCTGCTGAAAGAGGTTTACAACCCGAAGGCCGTCATCCCTCACGCGGCGTCGCTGCATCAGGCTTCCGCCCATTGTGCAATATTCCCCACTGCTGCCTCCCGTAGGAGTCTGGGCCGTGTCTCAGTCCCAGTGTGGCCGGTCGCCCTCTCAGGCCGGCTACCCGTCGTCGCCTTGGTAGGCCATCACCCCACCAACAAGCTGATAGGCCGCGAGCTCATCCTGCACCACAAAAGCTTTCCACCCGGGAAGATGCCTCCCCAGGTCATATCCGGTATTAGACCCCGTTTCCAGGGCTTGTCCCAGAGTGCAGGGCAGATTGCCCACGTGTTACTCACCCGTTCGCCACTGATCCACCCGAAGGCTTCACCGTTCGACTTGCATGTGTTAAGCACGCCGCCAGCGTTCGTCCTGAGCCAGGATCAAACTCTCCGTGAATGTCTCCACGACAGAGCGGCACCACAGGAAGGAATAATCCCCGCAGTGCACAGCGTCCTCGCTGTATCGCCTTCCCACTAAGGAAGGACTTTTTCCCAAAGGAACCACATCCCGGCCACTACGACCAAGGACGGGGTATCAACATATCTGGCGTTGACTTTTGGCACGCTGTTGAGTTCTCAAGGAACGGAAGCTGCCATCGGCTCACCGTCTCCGGCTACCCTCCGGGCTTTCCCTTCGCTGTGTCTCCGACTCTATCAGACCCTTTCCGGCGCCTGACCCCCAGTCAGCGGGGCCTGTCTTTCCGACCGCTAGGCCGTTCCGACGAGTGAGACTTTAGCCGACCCGCTCCCGCCTGGCCAAATCGGCCCGGCGGTTCGAATGTCCGGCTGGCATTCCGAAAAACACACGACAGAACGACAAGGCGACGAGTCGCGCGTGTCGGGTCGGCCGATGGGTCTTGCGGGATGGCTGTCCGGGGACCGACCGTGGTCGGCGCTCACGTCGGACAACCCGGAGGACACTACGCATCTGCGCACCCCTCGTCAAGCCGGGCGCTCCCGGTCAGATCGGGCAGCTCGGAGTGTCGCCGGGCGGAGGAGCAGCCGGGCGACCCGGTCGGCCTCGCGAGTGCGGCCGGGAGCGCGGGAGGGACCGGAGGATCCGGAGGGCCTGAGGTGTCGGCCCGCCGGGTTCAGCCGAGGTCCTGGAGGCGACCGCCGGCGTCGGGCTGGGTGGACTCCACGCGGCGCAGGAGCCGGGTGAGGATCTCGCCGAGGGCGGCGCACTCGACGGGGGTGAGGTCCTGGAGGAGTTCGTCCTCGAAGGCGGTGGCCAGGCGCATGGTCTGCAGCCACTTCTCGCGGCCCTCGTCGGTGAGCTCCACGATGACGCGGACGCGGTTGTTCTCGTCACGTGCCCGGGTGACCAGGCCCTCGGCGACCATGCGGTCGACCCGGTGGGTCATGGCGGCGGGGGTGAGGCCGAGTCGCTTGGCGAGGTCCCCCGGTCCGAGGCGGTAGGGCCGGCCCACGACGACGAGGGCCTTGAGAACCTCCCACTCGGAGTTGCTGATGCCGAGGTCGACGAGCTGGCGGCCATAGGCGACGTTCATCCGGCGGTTCAGCCGTCCCAGGGCGGTGACCACCTTCTCGATCTGGGGGTCGACCTCGGGGAACTCGCGCTGATAGGCGGCGATCTGGGCGTCGAGATCCAGCTCTTGCGGTGCTCCGGAGGAGCCTCCTGAGGCGGTCATGCCCCAAGTATCGCACGGCAGGACTTTGCGTTAAAGCCCTTTACTGTGTATTCTTTAGTCTCGAACTCTAACCCTGTGAAGTCTCTCACCTCGAAGTCCCGTGCGGACGGCGGCGTGGGCCGGGCTTCTCCGATCGGATGAGGTGACCGTGACCACCGCGACGGGCGCAGTGCTGCGCCGGATCCAACTCGGGAACGCGCTGAGTGCGTTCGGCAACGGCTTCACCGTGCCCTTCACGTTCGTGTACGTGGCGCAGGTGCGGGGGCTGGGCGCCGGCGCCGCGGGCGCGGTGCTGGCGACCTTCGCCGTGGCCGCGCTCTTCGTGCTGCCCTTCACCGGACGGTTGATCGACCGACGCGGCCCGGTGCCGGTGGCCGTGGCGGGCACGGTGCTGGCGGCCTGCGGGTCGCTGGGGCTCGGGCTGTCCGGCAGCGAACCGGCGGTGATCATGGCCGCCGGTTCGCTGGGGGCGGGCGTGGCCGTGGTGCAGCCCGCGCTGGCCACCATGATCGTCTGGTGTTCGACCACGGCGACCAGGTCCCGGGCGTTCGCGACCCAGTTCTTCCTGAACAACCTGGGGCTGGGAGTCGGCGGCCTGATCGGCGGGCTGATCGTGGACACCGCGCACCCGGCGTCGTTCGTGCGCCTGTTCGCGACAGAGGCGTCGATGTTCCTGGTGCTCGGCGCGGTGATCGCCCGGGTCCGGCTGCCCCGCACTCCCCGGGCGGGCTCGGCGGCGGCCGCCCGTCCGGATGCCGGTCCGGCGGTCGGCGGCTGGCGGCCGCTGCTCCAAAACCGGGCCATGGTGCTGGTCTGCGTGCTGGGCTTCGTGATGTTCTTCGCCTGCTACGGACAGTTCGAGTCGGGTCTGTCGGCGTTCGCGGTGGAGGTCACCCGGATCTCCCCGGCGACGCTGGGGATCGCGCTGGCGGCCAATACGGCGGTGATCGTGCTGGCGCAGTTCGTGGTGCTCCGGCTGGTGGAGCGGCGGCGGCGCAGCCGGGTGATCGCGGCCGTCGGTGTGGTCTGGGCGGTCGCCTGGCTGGTGGCCGGCGGGTCCGGGCTGGCGCACGGCCATCACACGGCGGCGGTCGCGGCGATCATCTCGACGTACGCGCTGTTCGGTCTCGGCGAGGCGATGCTGGCGCCGACGGTGGCCCCTCTGGTGGCCGATCTGGCGCCGGCCCGGATGGTGGGCCGGTACAACTCGGCGTTCGCGCTGGTAAAGCAGTTGGCGCTGGCGCTGGGCCCGGCGGCCGGCGGTCTGATAGCGGGCGCGGGGGCGTACGGCCTGTACATCGTGATGCTGGTGGTCAGCTCGCTGGCGATCTCGGTGACCGCGCTGGTCATGGGCCGTCGGCTGACCCCGGCGCAGGAGATTCCGTCGCGGCCCTCCCTGGTGGTGGTTCGCCGCCCGGCGCCGGACCCGGCGGGCGAGCGCCTGCCGGCCTGACCCGCCGGGCCCGGTCGGGCCCGACCGGCCCCCGGGGCGGCGCGGGCCCGGCTCCCCCGTGCCGCGTCCGCCGCCCCGCGCCGCCGGCTCCGGCCGCCGCGGCGCAAGGCCCGGATCGGGCGGATCCGCCGTGCGGGGGGCCGGGTGTCGGCGTGGTCTCCGGTCAGTCCGGCAGGGCGAACTCGCACCAGACGGCCTTGCCGCCGCCCGGGGTGCGGCGGGAGCCCCACGCGGAGGCGACGGTGGCGATGATCGAGATGCCGCGGCCGGCCTCGTCGGCGGGTTCGGCGCGGCGGCGGCGCGGCAGGTGGTCGTCGCCGTCGGTGACCTCGATGACCAGTCGGCGGTCGGTGCGGCGCAGCCGCAGCCGCATCGGCGGGGTGCCGTGCTGGAGCGAGTTGGCGACGAGTTCGCCGGCGGCCAGCACGCCGAGGTCGGCGAGTTCGACGGAAAAGCGCCAGGAGGCGAGCACCCCGGCGGCGAAGGCTCGGGCGCGGGGTGCTGCCTCGACGCCGCCGAGCAGGTCGAGTGAGGCGTTGCGGAAGAGCTCGGCGTCGGCGCCGGTGTGGTCCGGGTACTGCAGGACCAGGACCGCCACGTCGTCGTCGTGCTCGGAGGTGACGCCGAGCGCGCGCATCAGGCGGTCGCAGATCACCTGGGGCGCCCCGGTGGCACCGGCCAGCGCCCGGGTGAGGGCGGCGACGCCCTCGTCGATGTCCTGGTCCCGGCGTTCGATCAGGCCGTCGGTGTAGAGGACGGCGGTGCAACCGGGGCCGAGCGGGATGCTGCCGGAGGTGTGGACCCAGCCGCCGGTGCCCAGTGGCGGGCCGGTGGGTTCGTCGGCGCGCCGGACGGTGCCGTCGGGGTCGCGGATGAGGATCGGCGGGTGGCCGGCGCTGGCGTAGGAGAGCCGGCCCTCGCTGGGGTCGTGGACCGCGTAGACGCAGGTGGCGATCTGGGTGGCGTCGATCTCGGAGGCGAGCCCGTCGAGGAGCTGGATGACCTCGTGCGGCGGCAGGTCGAGGCGGGCGTAGGCGCGTACGGCGGTACGGAGCTGGCCCATCACGGCGGCGGCCCGTACCCCCCGGCCCATCACGTCGCCGATGACCACGGCGGTGCGGCCGGCGCCGAGGGTGATGACGTCGTACCAGTCGCCGCCGACCGCGGCGTCGGTGCCGCCCGGCTGGTAGGTGGCGGCCACCCGCAGGTCGTCGGGCTGTTCCAGCTGCTGCGGCAGAAGGCTGCGCTGGAGGGTGACGGCGGTCTCGTGCAGGCGGCGTTCGCTCTCCCGCAGCCGTTCCGCGGACTGCACCTGGTCGGTGACGTCGGCGGCGAAGACCAGGACGCCACGGCGTTCGGGGTCGGGGTCGTCGGGCTGGACCGGGGTACAGGTGAAGGTGAAGTAACCCGGACGGGTGACAGCTGAGCTGTCGGTCCACGTGACCTTGCGGGCTTTGACGGTACGCGGCCTGCCGCTGCGGTGGACCTGGTCCATGAGCGGGAGCAGGCCGAGTTCGTCGAGTTCCGGCAGGGCGTCGCGGGCCGGGGCGCCGGTGTCGCGGGCGCCGAAGACGTCGGTGTAGGCGTCGTTGACGAAACCGACGCGGTGGGTGGGCCCGTAGGTGACCGCGATCAGGGCGGGCAGCAGGCGCAGGACCCCCCGGACGGTGGGCTCACCGCTCGGTGCGGTCTGGACGGACGGCGGTTGCGGTTGCCGGTCGGGGCCGCCGGGACCGGCTGCGGCGAGGGTTCCGGCGGCCGGTCCCGTGGGATCGCCGGCCTTGCCGCGTGCTGCCGGTACGGCACCGCGTCGCTGTGTTCCGGGGAGCCGGGCGCTCCAGCGCGTAAGGTTCAAACGTCCGATTCCTCGTATGTGGCACTGATCGCCAGTGCTGGTGCACGCGTGGTCACCCGCCCAGTGTGGCCGACCGGCGGCCCCGGGGGGAATCGTGCCGGGGTTGGCACGGCTCAGGATGCGTCGGGTTTGGGGCCGGTTCCGGCGGCGAGTTCGAATTCCGCCCGCGGGTGTTCCAGCGATCCGAGCGAGACGATCTCCCGTTTGAAGAGCCCGGCGAGCACCCACTCGGCCAGCACTTTCGCCTTGCGGTTGAGGGTGGGCACCCGGCTGAGGTGGTAGGCGCGGTGCATGAACCAGGCCGGGTAGCCCTTGATCTTCCGGCCGTAGAGACAGGCGACGCCTTCGTGCAGGCCGAGGGAGGCGACCGAGCCGACGTACTGGTGCCGGTACGGGGTCGGCGTCCGGCCGCGCAGGGTCGCGACGATGTTGTCGGCCAGAGCCTTGGCCTGGCGGACAGCGTGCTGGGCGTTGGGGGCGCACTCGGTGCCGGGCCGGTCGGCGGTGAGGTCCGGGACGGCGGCCGCGTCGCCCGCCGCCCAGACGCCGTCGGCGCCGATGACCCGCAAGGTGGCCTCGGCGCGCAGCCGGCCGCGTTCGTTGAGCGGCAGCCCGGAGGCGGCGAGGATCGGCGCCGGTCTGACCCCGGCCGTCCACACCAGGGTTCTGGTGGGCAGCCGGCTGCCGTCGGAGAGCACGGCCACGCGGTGCTCGCAGGACTGGAGCCGGGTCTCCAGCCGGATGTCGACGTTGCGGCCCCGCAGCTCCCGTACCGCGTACCTGCCGAGGGCCTCGCCGACCTCGGGGAGGATGTGGTCGCTCGCCTCGACCAGCACCCATCGCAGGTCCTCGGGGCGGATGTTGTGGTAGTAGCGCACCGCGAACCGGGCCATGTTCTCCAGCTCGGCGAGCGCTTCCACCCCGGCGTAGCCACCGCCGACGAAGACGTAGGTCAGCGCCGCCTCGCGGACGGCCGCGTCGCGGGTCGAGGACGCGATGTCGAGCTGCTCCAGTACGTGGTTGCGCAGTCCGATGGCCTCCTCGACCGTCTTGAAGCCGATGCCGTACTCGGCCAGGCCCGGGACCGGGAGGGTGCGGGAGACCGAGCCGGGGGCGAGGACCAGCTCGTCGTAGGAGAGCTCCAGGGCGTCGCCGCCCTCCTCGGCGGTGGCCGGGGTGACGACGGTGACGATCCGCTTGACCGGGTCGACCGAGCGGGCCTCGCCGGGCACGATCCGGCACCTGCCCAGCACCCGGCGCAGCGGCACCACCACGTGCCGGGGGGAGATGGAGCCGGCCGCGGCCTCGGGCAGGAACGGCTGGTAGGTCATGTACGGCTGGGGCTCGACCACCACGATCTCGGCCTCGCCGCGCCTGAGCTTCCGCTGCAGCCGCAGGGCGGCGTACAGCCCGACATAGCCGCCGCCGACAACGAGAATCCGCGGGGTAGATGCTGTGGCCAACGCTGCCGACTCGGTCATTGCTCCATGAGGCAATGGAGCGGGCCGTTTGTCCACAGGCCGGACACGACCTTTCCGGGAAATCCCTGCCGGTGGGCCCGTGCCGCCGCCCGTCGGCGGGCAAAGGTCGCACGCCCGAGGCGCCCGGGCGCGGGCCCGTGCGCCCCATGGGCGCTGTCCTGCCTCCCCTGCCCCCTTCTTTCTTGACGCGCGCTCAACTATGTTTGTATCTCGTAGTACTGCGCGGTATGCGCAGTGATCTTCGTTAAGGGTGGGGAGTCTCCGGGGGGAGACATGAGATTTACCGGGGGATACACATATGCACATTCAGGACTCTCGACGCGCCACGGCGACAGGTACCGCGGTACGAGGCGGAGCGGGCGGACCTGCTCCGCTCCGGGTCGACGCGCAGCGCAATCTGGAGCACGTGCTGCGCGCCGCTCGTGAGGTGTTCGGCGAACTCGGCTACGGCGCGCCCATGGAGGACGTCGCCCGGCGGGCCCGGGTCGGCGTCGGCACCGTCTACCGGCGCTTTCCCAGCAAGGACGTACTGGTCAGGCGGATCGCCGAGGAGGAGACCGCACGGCTGACCGAGCAGGCGCGCACCGCGCTCGGCCAGGAGAACGAGGCGTGGTCCGCGCTGGCCCGCTTCCTGCGCACCTCGGCGGCTTCCGGTGCCGGCCGGCTGCTGCCGCCGCAGGTCCTGCGGGTGCAGGCCCCGGCGGGTGGCGGGCACACCGGACCTGACGCGCACCGCGAGGAGATCGAGGACATCAGGGTTCCGCAGCAGCGCGCCCCGCTCGCCCTGCCGGGCGCGGAGCACACCGGCTCGGGACACGCCGGCTCGGACGACGCGGGCGTCGAGGAGGTGGGCGCCGGGCAACCGGGCCCGGAGGAGGTCGGTCCGGCGCTGGTGGATCCGGCGCGGTTCAGCGCCGAGCACACCCGGGCCGGTGACCTCGCCGCCGATCCGGCCGGCCGCGCACAGGACCGGCTGGGAACGGCGTCCGAGGGGCTGCTGGAGGACGAGCCGGACCAGGGCGGGATAGGCACGCTGCTGGACGTCGTCGGCCAGCTCGTGGAGCGGGCGAGGGCCGCGGGTGAGCTGCGCGGGGACGTGTCGGTGGCGGACGTACTGCTGGTCATCGCGACCGCCGCGCCCGCGCTGCCGGACCCCGACCAGCACGCGGCGGCGTCCGCGCGGCTGCTGGACATCCTGTTGGAGGGGCTGCGGTCCCGTCCCGGCGAGCGCACGGCCACGGCTGCCGCCGGACCGCGGTGACGTCCGGCCCTGTCCGGGACGCGGTCCCGGACGGAGCCGGCGGCCTGGCCCGGGACCAGGCCGCGGTCAGGTCCCGGATCCCGCCCGCGGATCGCGGGGCGGCGGTCCCGCGCCGCCGCGCGGGCGTGCGCCCCTGCCCGGTGCCGGGCCGAACCGGCGGTCCTGGCGCGGTGTCCCCAGGACGGGACGGTCCAGGACGGGACGGTCCAGGACGGGACGGCCCAGGACGGGACGGCCCAGGACGGGACGGCCCAGGACGCGGCGGTCCGCGGTCCGAGCTTCGTCGCGCTCCGGGGCGAGCTGCGGCCCGGGTTCCGTTCCGAGCACCGGACCGCGCTCCGGGAGCACTTGAGTAGCCGCGGGTCGGCCCTTCGGCGTACGCGCACCACGCCCGGTCGGGTGAGGGCGGCGCGTTGCGCGCGGCAAAGGCGCTCGGACGGGTGGTTCCGCCGTTCGGCCTGACGCGGCGCGGCCGTCGTGTGCCAGGCTTGCGGGCGTGGATGAGGCAAGCGGGGAATCCGGCACGACGGGACCGGTCGCGCGGACCGGTGACGAGGTACCGCAGCAGAGGGTGCCGGGACAGCGCGGTCCCGTGACGCGGTCCGAGCCCGCGCCGCCGGAAACCGCCCGCTCCGAGCCCCGGCGGGCGCCGGAAGGACCCGCCCACGCCGAAGGGCCCGCGGCGGAGCCCGGTGCCGTGCCCGGCGGCCGTCGCGTGTCCCCCGCGGGCGTGTCCCCCGCGGGCCACCCGGCGCCGTACGGCGGCCTCCGCTCCGAGCTGTCGGACACCGAACTGCTCGCCCGGGTGCGCGGCGGCCAGGACAACGCCTATGAGGAGCTGTACCGGCGGCACGCCGAATCGGTACGCCGCTACGCCCGCACCTGCTGCCGCGACGCCCACACCGCTGAGGACCTGACCGGCGAGGTCTTCGCCCGTACCCTCCAGGCGATCCGGGGCGGCAGCGGCCCGGAGACATCCGTCCGCGCCTATCTGCTCACCACTGTCCGCCGGGTCGCCGCCGCCTGGGGCAACACCGCCAAGCGCGAGCAGCTCGTCGAGGACTTCGCGGTGTTCGCGGTGTCGGCGGCGGGCGCCGGCGCCACCGAGGAGAACGCGGACCTCGGCGCCGAGGTGCGGGCGATGCGCGAAGCCGAACGGTCGCTGGCCATCCGGGCGTTCCGTACCCTGCCGGAGCGCTGGCAGACCGTGCTGTGGCACACCGCGGTGGAGGACGAGTCGCCGAGCGACATCGCGCCGCTGCTCGGGCTGACCCCCAACGCCACCGCCGTCCTCGCCCACCGGGCCCGCGAGGGCCTGCGTCAGGCGTATCTGCAGGCGCACGTCAGTTCCACGCTCACCGCCGGGGGCGACTGCGCCCGGTACGCCGACCGGCTCGGCGCGCACGCCCGGGGCGCGCTGCGGACCCGCGCGGACCGGGAGCTGAATCGTCACCTCAAGGAGTGCGCCCGCTGCTCGGCCGCCTCGACGGAGCTGGCCGACCTCAACTCGGCGCTCAAGGGTCTGCTGCCGGTCGCGTACATCGGCTGGTTCGCCGCCGTCTACGCCGCCAAGGCGGGAATCGCGGTGGCCGGCGGAGCCGCCGCCGCCGGAGCCGCGGGGGGCGCCGCGGCGGTGGCCGGCGCGGCGTCCGGGACGAGCGCCGGGGCGGCCGGAGGAGGCGGCGCGGCCGAAGGGCTGGGCTTCCCCGCCAAGGCAGGGATCGCGGCGGCTGTGGTGGCCGCTGTGGCCGCGGCGGGAGTGGCGTTCGCGCTCACCGGCGGCGACGGGAAGCACCGGCCCGCGCCGGCCGCCGCCAGGCCCCCGGTGACCGTGCCGGCCGTCGCGCCGCCGGCCACGCCGGCCCCGGCCCCGAAACCCGGGCCGCGCACGCGGGAACCGGTCGGCGCGGTGCCGGCCCCGGCCGTAACACCGACGACGCCCATACCGGGCCCGGGTCGTACGGCGCGGCCGCCCGAGTCCGCGCCCGCGCCCGCGCCCGCGCCGAAGTCTCCGGTGCCCACGCTCGGCACCGGCCCCGCCCCCAGCGCGTCCCCGACGGCCACGGCCACCCCGGCCACCCCGGCCCCGGCACCCCCGACAACGCCGCCGCCCACGACACCGCCGCCCACGACGACGCCCGATCCGGTGGTGTACCGGGTGAACGCGCTGCCGGTCGGCCGTCCCGGCCAGGGCGCCACCGGTCCCACCATCCGCCGGGGAGCGAGCGGCTGGTGGTGGGACCGGTGGGGCCTGGACATCGGAGGCATCTCGTACCCGTACGGCATCACCGTGCACGGGCGCTCCACGGTGACCATCGACCTCAACCGCGCCTGTGTGTCCTACGACGCCCGTGCCGGTGTCGACGACCTGGCCCGGTGGCCGGGTACGCCGCTGCGGTTCTCCGTCTACGGCGACGGGGTCCGGCTGTGGTCCTCGCCGGTGGTACGCGGGGGTGACCCCGCCGTGCCGGTGCATGCCGACCTCAGCGGGGTGTCGACCGTCAGGCTCGTCGTCCGGCCGGAGCCGGAAGGACCGGTCCTGGCCGGCCTCGCGGACTGGGCGGACGCGGAGATCACCTGCTCGTAGCCGGTACGGCCCCGGTTACTTGGCCGCCGCCGGGTGGTCGGCCGGGACCTCGCACACGCCGTCGGCGCAGGCGTCGGCGGCGTCCACCGCCTCGGGCTCCTCGGCGGCGGCCGTCTCCTTGGCTATCTGCTCCAGCACCTTGAGGAACGTCGAGGTCTCCTGGCCGCCCTGGACGGCCCACTGGCCCTCGAAGACGAAGGTGGGGACCGCGGTGATGCCCAGCCGGTGGGCCTCGTCGAGGTCGGCGAGGGTCTCGTCGAGAAGGGCGTCGCCCTCCAGGAAGGCGACCACCGCCTCGCGGTCCAGACCGACGGCCACGGCGGACTCGACGAGCTGGGCACTGTCGCCGATGTCCATGCCCTCGCTGAAGTGACCGGTCATCAGACGCCCCTTGAGACGCCCCTGGGCCTCGGCCCCGTACTCCTCAAGGGTGAAGCGCAGGAGGCGGTGGGCGAGCAGGGAGTTGTTCTCCAGCACCGTGTCGAAGTCGAAGGTGATGCCCTCGCTGGCGCCGACCCTGGTGAGGCGGTCGTCCAGAGCAGGGGCCTGCGAGCCGAACTTGGCCGCCAGCACCTCACGGTGCGGACGGGGGCGCTCCGGTGCGGACGGGTCGAGCCGGAACGGCCGGTACACGACTTCCACAGGCTGCGGGAAGGCGGCCAGCGCGCGTTCGAAGCGGGTCTTGCCGACATAGCACCACGGGCAGGCGATGTCCGAGTAGATCTCGACCTTCACGGCTTTCCTCTTCCGGTTGGGTTCCTTGTGCCGCGCCGCGTGACAACGGCACCAGGGGAACCGGGCCTTCGGGCGCCGCTATTCCCGCCTGTTCGCGGGGTCCGCAGGACCGCGCGCCGAGGGATCGGCGCGGTCGGCAAGGGCACCCGGGGGCCCGCCCGGGGCCCGCCCGGGGCCCGGCCCGCCGCCTAAGGACGCGCGGCGGGCCCCCGGCTGCCGGGCTCGGAGGGGGGTCAGCGGGGGCGGCGGTCGGTGGGGCCGTCGTCCTCGTCGTAGTGCCACCCCAGGAGCTCGTCGGCGAGGGTGGGGAGGTCGTCGAGGGGGGTTTCCTCGGCCCAGTCGGGACGGGGTCGGCTGCGCGGCTTCGGCGCGGGGGCGGGCGTGGGGAGTTCACGGGTGCGCTCGGACTCCGGGCGCTCGGGGCGGAACAGCCACTCAGGGACCCGGTCAGTCGCGGAGCCGGTGTCGCGGGCCGGCGGGCGGGCGGCTGTGTCGTCGGTGTCACCGGTCCGCGGCCGGTCCTGGGGGCGCTGCGGCCGGGGCTCCGGGGACCGCGGCTCCACGGGTGCGACCGGGGGCAGCACCCTGGTCGTCTCGGAGGGGTCCGAGGCGGGTTCCGGCGGCGCCGGGACCGGGGTCGTCACGGTGGTGTTCTCGGAGGAGGGCACCGGGGTCCGTACGGTCGTGTTCTCACCGGAGGCGGCGCCCGGGACGGCGTGCTCGGCGGCGCCGGGAGTGTCGCCGGACGGGTCCCCGTAGCGGTCTTCGGTGTCCCGGCCGCCGTCCTCGTCCGCGGTCCCGCCGGAACCTCCCGGCTGCTCCGCGGGGACGGCCGGGAGGACCGCTGTCTCGTCCGCGGCGCCCGCCGGGGGCACGGCGGGCAGCACGACGGTCTCGTCGGGGACGGCGGGCAGCACGGCCGTGTCGTCCGGCACCGCGGGGAGTTCGACGGTGCGCTCGGCCTCCGCCGGGGGGACCGCCCGCAGCTTCGCGGTCTCCTGCGACGCCCCGGGCCCCTCGGCCGCCGCGGCCGCGGCGGCCGCCGCGGCGGCCGTACGGGCCGCCTCGGCCCGCAGGAGAGCCGCTTCGGCCTTGCGCTGCTTCTCCCGGCGGCGTTCGTCGGCCTCGGCACGCAGGCGGGTCTGCTCCTCGGCGAGGCGGCGCAGCCGCGCCTGCTCCTCGGCGTGGGCCTGTTCCTCGGCGGCGCGGCGGGCGGCGGCCTCGGCGGCGATCCGGTCGGTCTCCTGCTGCCGCAGCCGGGCCTCCTCCGCCTCCTGCTCGGCCTTGCGTTCGGCGATCTCGCGGCGGGCGGCCTCCTCCGCGGCGAGGCGGCGCTCCTGCTCCTCGCGGTGGAGCTTTTCCAGCTGGGCCTGCCGTTCGCGCTCGGCGCGCTCCTCCTCGGCCTTGCGGGCGGCCTCCTCCGCGGCGAGGCGGGCGCGCTCGGCCGCCGCTTTGCGCTCGGCTTCGGCGCGGGCCTCGATCTCCTGCTGGGACAGCGGCAGAAGCCGGTCCAGCCGGTGCCGTACGACGGTGGTGACCGCTTCGGGCGCCTGGCCGGCGTCCACCACCAGATAGCGGGCGGGGTCGGCGGCGGCGAGGGTGAGGAATCCGGCGCGTACCCGCTGGTGGAAGGCGGCCGGTTCGGATTCGAGCCGGTCGGGGGCCTCGGTGAAGCGTTCGCGGGCGGTCTCGGGCGAGACGTCGAGGAGCACGGTCAGGTGCGGGATGAGCCCGCCGGTGGCCCAGCGGTTGATCCGGGCGATCTCGGTCGGCGCGAGGTCGCGGCCGGCGCCCTGGTAGGCGACCGAGGAGTCGATGTAGCGGTCGGAGATGACGATTGCGCCGCGGGCGAGGGCGGGCCGGACCACGCTGTCGACGTGTTCGGCGCGGTCGGCCGCGTAGAGCAGGGCCTCGGCGCGGTTGGAGATCCCGGCGGAGGAGACGTCGAGCAGGATCGAGCGCAGCCGCTTGCCGACGGCGGTGGCGCCGGGTTCGCGGGTGACGACGACCTCGTGCCCCTTGGCGCGGATCCAGCGGGCGAGCGCGTCGACCTGAGTGGACTTGCCGGCGCCGTCGCCGCCCTCCAGGGCGATGAAGAAGCCGGTGGCCGCGGGCGCCGCGGCCGGCTCGCCACCGCGCAGCGCCTCGCGCAGGTCGCGCCGGAACGGTACGCCGCTGCGGTCGTCGGTCTTGCCGAGGACGAGTGCGGCGATCGGCAGCAGCAGCGCGCCGATCAGCATCAGGGTGTACTCGGCGCCGCCGTGGTCGAAGGTGAAGTGGCCGCGGTGGATGCGGTGCGGGCCGATCGCGGCGGCCAGCAGCGGGGCGCCGACGGCGGCGACGGCGACCACCGCGCGGGCGACGGCCTGCAGGTGCTCGGTGGTCCGCGCCCGGCGCGGCTCCTCGGCCTCCTGCTCGATCAGCACGTGCCCGGTGTTGGCGGTGACGCCGGCGCTGATCCCGGAGAGCAGGGCGAGCAGTACCACCGTGGTCTGGTCGGCGACGACACCGGTCAGCAGCAGGGCGAGGCCGGTGACGCCGATGGCCAGCGACAGCAGCCGGCGCCGGGACAGGCCCGGCAGAGTGCGCGGGGCGACCCGGATGCCGACGACCGTACCGGCGGTGAAGGCCAGTACCAGCAGTCCGAACCCGACCGGGCCGAAGCCGAGGTCGCCCGCGTGCAGGACCGAGACGGCCACGGCCGCGCCGATCGCGCCGGCCACCGCAGACGTGGCCAGGACGAGCAGCGGCAGCGCGCCGGACCGGCCGCGTTCGGCGCCCACGGGCCCCTTGGGCAGCCGCAGGCCTTCCAGCGGGGAGCGCTGCTTCGCGGCGGTCTCGGACGGCAGTTCCAGCTGGAACAGGACCGCGACCGAGGAGGAGAACAGCCCGGCGGCCACGTACGAGGACAGCGCCACCTGGTGCAGGTGGAACCAGTCGACGCCGACCCCGATGAGCGTGTTGACCAGGGTGACGACGACCAGGGCGGCGGCGGCCAGCGGCAGCGCGACGAAGCCGGTGCGCAGTGACAGCCGGTGCAGCGTGGCCAGGTGGTCAGGCGCGGGCCGTACCGAGGTGTCGCCGGGCGGCGGCAGCAGCGAGGGGGCGGCGCCGTCCTTGGCCACCGCCCACAGCCGGTCGGCGAGGCCGGTGACGAAGGCGGTCAGCAGCAGCCACAGGTGCGCGGAGCCCGGCACCCAGGTGACCCACAGCGGGGCGACGATGAACAGCGCGAGCCGTACGCCGTCGGCGCCGATCAGCGTCCAGCGCCGGTCGAGCGGCCCGGCGGCGTCGGTCAGCGTGGACAGCGGGCCGAGCAGCACAACCCCGAAGAGCAGTGTCGCGACGAGCCGGGCGGCCAGGACAGCGGCGGTGGCCAGGGCGACGCCCCGGTAGCCGCCGCCGAAGGCGCCCGAGCCGGCGACGGCCTGGACGGTGAGCACGACCAGTGCCAGCATCCCGAGGCGGTCGGCGACCGCGCCGGTCAGCTGGGCGCTCCACAGCCTGCGGAGCGCCGGGATCTTCAGCAGCGCTCCCACGGCCCGCTCCCGGGAGTCCGCCGCGAGGTCGGCGGCGAACGCGTCGGTGACGTCCGCGGGCTGGGCTGGCTGCTCGGATGGCGTCATCCCGACAGCCTATCCGGAGCGGGTAAACCAAACGTGCCTGGCCGAACAAACGCGCGGTGTTGTGACGGCCCCGGGACACTGTGCCGAAGCCGCGGGGTGTCGCGGGTGTCGTCGGCCCGGCGAGGGCCGTCCCGCCGGTCGTACCCGGGCCGCCGGCGCGGTCGCCGACGGCCTTGGCGGGCACTCCGCGCGGCCGGCGTGCGTCCCCGCCGGGGCGGGCCGCTCCGCAGAAGGCGCCGCCGGTGGGACGGGCCGTTCCGCGGAAAACGCCGCGTGACTCAGGAGGCGGAGTCCGCGGAGGTGGTCGTCTTCTTGGCCGGCGTCTTCTTGGCTGCCGTCTTCTTGGCGGCGGCCTTCTTCGCGGGCGCCTTCTTGGCGGCGGTCGCGGTCGTCTTCTTCGCCGGCGCCTTCTTGGCCGTCTTCTTGGCGGGTGACTTCGCCCGCTTCTCGGCCAGGAGTTCGTAGCCGCGCTCAGGGGTGATCGTCTCGACGTCGTCGTCGCGGCGCAGCGTCGCGTTGGTCTCGCCGTCGGTGACGTACGGGCCGAAGCGGCCGTCCTTGACCACGACGGGACGCTCGCTGACCGGGTCGGTGCCCAGTTCCTTGAGCGGCGGCTTGGCGGCGGCGCGGCCACGGGCCTTGGGCTGGGCGTAGACGGCCAGCGCCTCGTCCAGGGTGATGGTGAAAAGCTGGTCCTCGGTCTCCAGGGAGCGCGAGTCGGTGCCCTTCTTCAGGTAGGGCCCGTAGCGGCCGTTCTGGGCGGTGATCTCGACACCCTCGGCGTCCTTGCCGACGATCCTGGGCAGCGACATCAGCTTGAGCGCGTCCTCCAGCGTCACCGTGTCCAGGGACATCGACTTGAAGAGCGAGGCGGTACGCGGCTTGACCGCGTTCTTCCCGGTCTTCGGGGTGTCCTCGGGCAGCACCTCGGTGACGTAGGGCCCGTAGCGGCCGTCCTTGGCGACGATGGGCCGCCCGGTGACCGGGTCGTCGCCGAGTGCGAAGTCGCCGCTGGGTTTGGCGAACAGCTCCTCGGCGTACTCCACGGTCATCTCGTCCGGCGCCAGGTCCTCGGGGACGTCGGCGCGGCGGTGGTCCTCCTCGCCGCGCTCTCCCTTCTCGACATAGGCGCCGTAGCGGCCGACGCGCAGCATGATGCCCTCGCCGACCGGGAACGAGGAGATCTCCCGGGCGTCGATGGCGCCGAGGTCCTCCACCAGCTCCTTGAGGCCGCCGAGGTGGTCCCCGTCGCCGTTGCCGCCGACGGCGGTCGGCGCGGGCGCGGCGTCGGGTTCGGCGCCGAAGTAGAAGCGCCGCAGCCACGGCACGGACTGCGCCTCGCCGCGGGCGATCCGGTCGAGGTCGTCCTCCATCGACGCGGTGAAGTCGTAGTCGACGAGCCAGCCGAAGTGCTTCTCCAGCAGGTTGACCACCGCGAAGGACAGGAAGGTCGGGACGAGCGCGGTGCCCTTCTTGAAGACGTAGCCGCGGTCGAGAATGGTGCCCAGGATCGTGGCGTAGGTCGACGGGCGGCCGATCTCCCGCTCCTCCAGCTCCTTGACCAGCGACGCCTCGGTGTAGCGGGCGGGCGGCTTCGTGGAGTGGCCGTCGACGGTCAGCTCCTCGGCGGTCAGCGGGTCGCCCTCGGCGACCTGGGGCAGCCGGCGCTCGCGGTCGTCCAGCTCGGCGTTCGGGTCGTCGGCGCCTTCGACGTACGCCTTGAGGAAGCCGTGGAAGGTGATGATCTTGCCGGACGCGGAGAACTCGGCGTCCCGGCCGTCCGCGGAGGTGCCGGCGACCTTGACGGTGACGGACCGGCCGACCGCGTCCTTCATCTGGGAGGCGACGGTCCGCATCCAGATCAGCTCGTAGAGCCGGAACTGGTCGCCGGTCAGGCCGGTCTCGGCCGGGGTGCGGAAGCGGTCGCCGGACGGGCGGATCGCCTCGTGGGCCTCCTGCGCGTTCTTCACCTTGCCGGTGTAGACCCGCGGCTGGTCCGGCAGGTAGTCGGCGCCGTACAGCTGCGTGACCTGGGCGCGGGCGGCGCGGACCGCGGTCTCCGACAGCGTGGTGGAGTCGGTACGCATATAGGTGATGAAGCCGTTCTCGTACAGCTTCTGGGCCACCTGCATGGTGGCCTTGGCGCCCAGGCCGAGCTTGCGCGACGCCTCCTGCTGGAGGGTGGTGGTGCGGAAGGGCGCGTAGGGCGAGCGGCGGTACGGCTTCGACTCGACGGCGCGGACCGAGAACCGGGTCTCGGCGAGCGCGGCGGCCAGCCCCGCGGCGTTGGCCTCGTCCAGGTGCAGGACGTTGGCGCCGTCCTTGAGCGCGCCGGTCGAGGGGTCGAAGTCGCGGCCCTGGGCCACCCGGCGGCCGTCCACCGCGATCAGCCGGGCGACGAGCGTCGACGGGTCGGAGGCGTCCCCGGTCCTGCCGGTGTCGAAGGTGCCGGTCAGGTCCCAGTAGGACGCGGAGCGGAAGGCGATCCGCTCCCGTTCGCGCTCCACGACCAGGCGGGTCGCCACGGACTGCACACGGCCCGCCGACAGCCGCGGCATGACCTTCTTCCACAGCACCGGGGAGACCTCGTAGCCGTACAGGCGGTCGAGGATACGGCGGGTCTCCTGGGCGTCCACCAGCCGCTGGTTCAGCTCCCGCGGATTGCGGACGGCTTCCTGGATGGCGTCCTTGGTGATCTCGTGGAACACCATCCGGTGCACCGGCACCTTGGGCTTGAGGATTTCCTGCAAATGCCAGGCGATGGCCTCGCCCTCGCGGTCCTCGTCGGTCGCCAGGAATAGTTCGTCGGAGTCCTTCAGAAGATCCTTGAGCTTCTTGACCTGAGCCTTCTTGTCGGCGTTCACGACGTAGATGGGCTGGAAATCACTGTCCACATTGACGCCAAGCCGGGCCCACGGCTGGCCCTTGTACTCCGCCGGCACTTCGGCGGCCCCGTTGGGGAGGTCGCGGATGTGCCCGACGCTGGCCTCGACGACGTATCCAGGGCCCAGATAGCCCTTGATCGTCTTCGCCTTGGCAGGCGACTCGACGATGACGAGTCGGCGGCCGCTGTGTGCGGTCTCGCGGGTCGGGGACAACTTCGCTCTTCTCTCCGGGTCGAAGGGGTGTCGCTGCGGAGTGTGACCGTACCTCCTGGGCCCGTGTCAAACGGGAAAAGTCCACAACGCCACTCGAACGGTAACCCGATGTACGTTCTATCCACACTGTCGGGGTCCCCAAGCAGGCTACGTCCCCCGACCGGATCGCGCCTGAAATTGCCTGTGCTCCGGCCGCACCTCCGGTCGATGCCGCGCCGCGGTGAGGGCTCCCGGAGAGCGCCCCGGAAGGGTGGGGGTGACGGCCGGCCCGCAGCTCGGGGCGCTGGTCGCGGTGGCGGCGGCGCGGTGGGCCCCGGCGGGTTCGGCGGCAGCGGACGGGGCGGGTCCGCTGCCTCCGGGCTGCCGGGCGCGCGGCCTCACCGCCCACCAGAACCGGTTGAAAACACGTATCGGCGCTGGGGCCGAGGGCGATTCCGGGCCGGGGCGTTCCCGTCCTGCCCCGGCGGCAGCGCGGGCGTCCGCCCGCGCGTCGGCGCCGTCCGGCTCCGGCTGCTCGACACTCTTGCCACAACTTGACGACGGTCTGACACGGGGCCGGGACGAGTGCACCTGTCGGCTGCCAGGATGGTTCCACGACAATCGCACATATTAGGGGGGACGCTCATGTCCGACCAGAATCCGTACGGAGAGACGCCATACGGCAAGAATCCGTACGAAGAGCCGCAGGCGGCACCCGGCGGCTACGGCTACCCGCCGCCGGCGGGCACCCCGGGTCAGCCGGGTTACGGCTACCCGCAGGGCGCCCAGCCCGGACCGCCGCCCGGCACCCCGCCGCAGCCGGGCTACGGCTACCCGCCGCAGGCCCCGGCCTACCCGGCCCAGCCGGGCGCGTACACCGGCGATCCCGCCGCGCCCTACGGCTACGACCCCTTCGGGCGGCCATACTCGGAGAAGTCCAAGGTCACGGCGGGCGTGCTGCAACTGCTCCTCGGCGGCTTCGGCGTCGGCCGCTTCTACACCGGCCACACCGGGATGGCGCTCGCCCAGCTGTTCACCTGCGGCGGCTGCGGGGTCTGGGCCCTGATCGACGGGATCATGCTGCTGGCAGGCAAGGACCAAACGGACGCGGAGGGTCGGGTCCTGCGTGGCTGACCACATCCGGCGGGCCGGCGCGCCTCTTGTGGCCCGCCGGCCCGCCGGACCCCTGCGGCACCCGGCCGTCGCCCCGCTGGCGTCGCTGGGGGCCGCTGTCGGCGCGTCCGTGTACCTCTACGGGACCGATCCGCACCAGAGCGGCCACTGGCTGCCGCGCTGCCCGTTCAACTGGCTGACAGGGCTGCTGTGCCCGGCCTGCGGCGGTACCCGGCTGGTGTACGACCTGCTGCACGGCGATCCGGTCCGGGCCTTCCACGAGAACGCGCTGATGCTCGTCGTCTCGCCGCTGGCGCTGTGGATGTGCGGGCGGTGGCTCGTCGAGGGGCTGCGGGGGCGCCGCTGGCGGCCGGTGCTGAGTCCGCGGGCGCAGTACGCGCTGCTGAGCGTCTCGGTGGTGTGGGCGGTCGTCCGCAACGTCCACCGCTGAGGGCGCGGTGCCCGGCGGCTGACGGCCTGTGGAACTCCTTAGGGCGCGGTGCGCGGGACGGACTGCGCTCGGCTGCCGTGGCCGGGCGCTGTGTCAGGGCCGCTGTGGCGGTCACCGGGGCGGATTGCCCGGAACCGGCCGCCCGTGTCCGTTGCCCGGACCCGGCTGCCCGGGTGACGTGGCGGCGGCTGGTGTGCCCCCGCGGCTGACGCCTCGTAGGGCCGGGCCCACCTGTTGTGCGCGAGGGGCTCCCGGGCAGCCGCGGTCCGCCGCACGGCGGTCAGCGCACCGGTTCCAAAAAGCCCTGTTCGACCAGCAGCCGGATCGACTCCGGCGTGCGGTCGCGCAGTATCACGGGGTCCTCCCGCAGCAACTGGGCGATGGCGTCCACGATCCGGCCGGCCGGCAGCGTACCGTCGCAGACGCCCGCGAAGCCCGCGCCGACCGTGTCCACCTTGGTCGCCCGCCGCATGCCGCGGGCCGACCGCAGCACCACGTGCTCCGGGTCCTCCGCTCCCGGCAGCCCCACCTGCTCCTGCACGACGTCGGGGGCGAGGGTGAAGCGGGCCGCGAGCAGGGCCGCGTCGTCATGGGCGCGCAGGAAGTCCTGCCGGGTGAACCAGTCCGCGACGTGCGGCCCGAGCGGCTGCTCCACCGGGTGCGGCCACTCCTCCGCGCTGAACACGGGCTGCTCGGCACCGGACCTGCGCAGCGTGATCCAGCCGAAGCCGATCCCGTTCACCTTGCTGTGCTCGAACTCCGCCAGCCACGCGTCGTACCGCGCCGCATAGGCGGTCGGGTCGCCCCTGTGGTCGCCGCCGTCGCGCAGCCACAGCTCGGCGTACTGCGCCACGTCCTGCACTTCGCGCTGCACGATCCACGCGTCGCAGCCCGGGGGCACCCAGGAGGCGAGCCGGTCCCGCCAGTCCTGGCCCTCGACGTGCTGCCAGTTGGCGAGCAGCTGGCACCAGCCGCCGTCGTTGAGGTGCTCGGCGGACTGCTGCACGAGGCTGCGGCACAGGTCGTCACCGGCCATCCCGCCGTCGCGGTACGTGAGCCGACCGCCTTCGGCCGCGTTGCCGGGCGAGATCACGAACGGCGGGTTGGAGACGATCAGGTCGTACCGCTCGCCGGCCACCGGCTCGAAGAGGCCGCCCTGCCGCAGGTCCGTCTCCCCGGCCCCGGACAGCGCGAGGGTGAGCCGGGCGAAGTGCAGGGCCCGCGGGTTGACGTCCGTGGCGGTGACCCGGGTGGTGTGGCGGGAGGCGTGCAGCGCCTGGACGCCGGAGCCGGTGCCGAGGTCCAGGGCACTGGCGAAGGGCTGCCGTACGGTCAGCCCGGCGAGCGTGGTGGACGCCCCGCCGACCCCGAGGACGAGGTCGGCCCGGTCCACGCCGGGCGCGCTGCCGATGCCGGCCGCCCCGCCGACCGAGCAGCCCAGGTCCGAGACGATCCACCAGTCCTCGCCGCCGTCGCCCGCGTAGGGGCGTACGTCCACGGTGGCCCGTACCGCGTCCCCTCGGCTGTCCTCGGCGGCTCGGGCGGTCCGGGGGGCCTGGGCGGCTCGGGGGGCCGTTTGGAGCCAGCCGTCGGCCTCGTAGCGCTCCAGGTCCTTGAGGGCGGCGCGGGCCCGCCCGCGGGGGACGGCCTGCTGGAGCAGGAAGAGCCGGACCAGGGTCTCCAGCGGGCTGCCGCCACGGGTGGCACGCAGCGCGGGGACGGTCTCGGCCCGGGACAGGGCCGCGTAGGCGACCGCGCCGAGCAGTTCGAGGCAGCCGTCCGCGGTGAAGGCGGCGGCGCGCAGTTCGTCGCGCAGCGGGGCGGCTGAGCCGGGGGCGGGAAGGCGGGGCGTACTCACACCGTCATTGTCGCGGACGGGACAGGGCCCGGCGCCCGCAGCGGGGCCGGGCCCGCGCGAGGGGGGAGGGCTGCGGGACCGCGGGCCGGGCCGGGCGCACCGGTTCGGAGCGGTCCGGGCCGGACCGGTTCAGGCCGGACCGGTTCAGGCCGGACCGGTTCAGGCCGGATCAGGAGGCCGACGGGGAGGGGGAGACCGAGCCGGAGACCTGCTGGCAGCCGGGCTGTTTGGCGAGCGCGTTGCCGGTGTCGCCCTGGCGGAGGGTGTCCAGGGACGTCTGAGCGCTGGCGGTGGTCTTGTTGAGTGAGTCGGAGACACCCTTGAGGCCGTCGGCGAACTTGGCCTGGCTGCGGGTGTCGAGCCCGTCGACCTGCTTCTTCAGGCTCGCGTACTGCGAGGACAGGCCGGCGAAGACGGATACCGCGTTCTGCTGGAACTTCTGGCCCTCGTCACCGCCGGGCGCTGCGCCCGCCGCGTCGAAGATCCCGGACAGCGACCGGTAGGCCGCGGAGATCGTCTGGAAGGCGGCGGAGTCCGCGGTCTGCACGGCCTGCGGGCGGCCGCCGCCGTCCACCCTGCTGATCGCGGTGTTCGCGTCGTCGATCCGCTTGATCTGTCCGGCGGCCTGGTCGCAGACGCCCTTGGCCCACGCATCGCGCCTTTTGCCGGTGTCGTCGCTACCGCATCCCGACAGCGCCAGAAGCACGGCCGACCCACCGCACAGCGCGGCCAGGAGCCTGTTGTTCACCTTCACCGGATGGATCCCTTCCGTGGCCCTATCGCCCCGGAACTTACACGGATGAGGGGTACCGCTCCGCAAAACCTGACCCGGTCCGGTCGGATCTGCCCACTAATGAAGCCATTCGACGCAGCAGCGGACAACCGCCCGGAACCGCTCCACCCGCTGCCGGCGAACGGCGGGAAACACCGCGGAGGTCAGGCCTTCAAACCGTGACCGTGGGCCAGCTCATGCGGATCGTGCCGCCGCTGTCGCCCTCGATGACCTCGACGTCGTCCACCAGACCGCTGATCACCGCCAGGCCCATCTCGCCCTCGTCGTCGGCCGCCGCGTCGTCACCGGTGTCGGGCGCGGAACCGGTGGCGTTCCCCGGCACCTCGTCGACCACCTCGATGGAGAACTTCTTCTCCTCCTCGTTGAGCAGCACCCGCACCGGCTCCGTCACACCGTTGCTGCGATGCAGGCCCACGGCCCGGCTGCAGGCCTCGCCCACGGCCAGCCGCACCTCGTCGAGAGCCGCCTCGTCCACCCCCGCCCGGCGCGCCACTTGTGCCGCTACGAGCCGTGCGGTGCGCACATGCTCGGGCTGGGCGCTGAAGAGCAGTTCTACGGTGGGCATGGCCTGGCCTCCCCCTCGGTTCCATGGGTGGGCGTCACAGGGTTCCGGACGGTGACCCGCCCGGTACCCCTCTCGCGTCGGTCTCGGCTCGACGTCAGTCGGTGGCCGCGACAGCCTCGTCGACCGAGGTGTGGATGGGGAACACCTTGGTCAGACCGGTGATACGGAAAATCTTGAGGATGCGCTCCTGGTTGCACACCAGACGCAGCGATCCTTCATGAGCACGCACCCGCTTGAGGCCGCCGACGAGCACACCCAGACCGGTGGAGTCGAGGAAGTCGACCCCCTCCATGTCCACGACCAGGTGGTAGCTGCCGTCGTTCACGAGCTCCACCAGCTGCTCACGCAGCTTGGGCGCGGTGTACACATCAATCTCGCCGCCGACCTCGACGATCGTTCGATCGCCGACGGTTCGGGTCGACAGGGACAGGTCCACGGATCCTCCAGCACCTTGCATCGACGCGGCTCCCCCCAGAGCCCCTTCCACCGAACGGTAGTGGGGGCCTTCCCACCGTAAGGCAGGTAGGGGCCTCCCCACCGAAGGTAGGGGAAGGACCGGCAGCCGCGATGGCATTCAATCACTTCGCGGTGGGCCCGCACGACGGCTTACTGCGTTTGTCCGTCACACCGGTGACACACTGAGTGCCGATGGCCCAGGATCGTCTTCCTCAGTCGGCGCACGGTCGCCCGTCCCCCCGGACCGCTTTGGAGCGGCTCGCCGGGGGGGCCGACCGCGCCGTACGCATCACCCATACGGAGCACGTGCCCGCGCGGGTCGGTCGCCATGCGTCCTGGCCCGAGGGCATCCGCTCGGAGGTGGTCGCGGCCATTCGGGCGGCCGGAATCGACCGTCCGTGGGAACACCAGGCCCTCGCCGCCGGCCACGCGGCCCGCGGCGAGTCGGTGGTCGTCGCCACCGGTACCGCTTCCGGCAAGTCGCTGGCCTATCTGGCGCCGGTGCTCAGCGCCCTGCTGGACGGCGCCGGCGCCGGGGCGCGCGGCGCCACCGCGCTGTACCTGTCGCCCACCAAGGCGCTGGCGGCCGACCAGCGCCGCGCGGTGAGCGCGCTCGCCGCTCCGCTGGGCACCGCGGTCCGGCCGGCCGTCTACGACGGGGACACGCCCTTCGAGGAGCGGGAGTGGGTCCGCAGGTACGCCACCTACGTGCTGACCAACCCCGACATGCTGCACCGCGGCATCCTGCCGGGCCACGCCCGCTGGGCCTCCTTCCTGCGCGGGCTGCGCTATGTGGTGATCGACGAGTGCCACACCTACCGCGGGGTCTTCGGCTCCCACGTCGCCCAGGTGCTGCGCCGGCTGCGGCGGATCTGCGCCCGCTACGGCGCCGAGCCCGTCTTCCTGCTCGCCTCCGCGACCGCCGCCGACCCGGGGCGGGCGGCCGGACGGCTGACCGGGGTACGGGTCGCCGAGGTCACCGAGGACACCTCGCCGCGCGGCGAGCTCGCCTTCGCCCTGTGGGAACCGCCGCTGACCGAGCTCTCCGGCGAACACGGCGCCCCGGTCCGCCGCACCGCCACCGCCGAGGCCGCGGAACTCCTCACCGACCTCGTCCTCCAGGGTGTGCGCACCGTCGCCTTCGTCCGCTCCCGGCGCGGCGCCGAACTCATCGCCCTGATCGCCCAGGAACGCCTCGCCGAGATCGACGGCTCGCTTCCCGGCAGGGTCGCCGCCTACCGCGGCGGTTACCTCGCCGAGGAACGCCGCGCCCTGGAGCGCGACCTCCACTCCGGCCGGCTGCTCGGCCTCGCCTCCACCTCCGCCCTGGAACTCGGCGTCGACGTCTCCGGCCTCGACGCGGTGCTGCTCGTCGGCTACCCGGGGACCCGGGCCTCTCTGTGGCAGCAGGCGGGCCGCGCCGGGCGCGCCGGGCAGGGCGCCCTCGCCGTCATGGTCGGCCGCGACGACCCGCTGGACACCTACCTGGTCCACCACCCCGAGGCGATCTTCGAGCAGCCTGTCGAGTCCACCGTCCTGGACCCGGACAACCCGTACGTCCTCGCCCCGCACCTGTGCGCCGCCGCCGCGGAGCTGCCGCTCACCGAAGCCGACCTGGACCTCTTCGGGCCGGAGGCCGCCTCCCTGGTGACGCAACTGGTCGAGCGCGGGCTGCTGCGCCGCCGTCCGGCCGGCTGGTTCTGGACCCGCCGTGAGCGGGCCTCCGACCTCACCGACATCCGCGGCGAGGGGGGCACGCCCGTCCAGGTCGTGGAGTCCGCGACCGGGCGGCTGCTCGGCACGGTGGACGCCGGCGCCGCCCACACATCCGTCCACGACGGCGCCGTCCACCTGCACCAGGGCCGCACCTACCTCGTCCGGCGCCTGGACCTGGACGACCACGTGGCCCTCGTCGAACCGGCCGACCCGCCTTACTCCACGATGGCCCGCGACACCACCGAGATCCGCGTCCTGTCCGACGAGCTGGAGGAGCCCTGGGGTGCGGCCCGCATCCACTTCGGCTCGGTCGAGGTCACCCACCAGGTGGTGTCCTTCCTCCGCCGCCGGCTGCTGACCGGCGAGGTGCTCGGCGAGTCCAAGCTCGACCTGCCGCCGCGCACCCTGCGCACCCGGGCCGTGTGGTGGACGGTGACCGACGACCAGCTCGACGCGGCCCGCGTCCACCCCGAGGAGCTGCCCGGCGCGCTGCACGCGGCGGAACACGCCTCCATCGGCCTCCTCCCGCTCTTCGCCACCTGCGACCGCTGGGACATCGGCGGCGTCTCGGTGCCGCTGCACGCCGACACGGGCCTGCCCACCGTCTTCGTCTACGACGGCCACCCGGGCGGGGCGGGCTTCGCCGAACGGGCCTACGGCACCGCCCGCGCCTGGCTCGCGGCCACCCGCGAGGCCATCGCCTCCTGCGAGTGCGAGTTCGGCTGTCCTTCGTGCGTCCAGTCGCCCAAGTGCGGCAACGGCAACGACCCCCTCGACAAAGCCGCCGCCGTCCGCCTCCTGGACTGCCTCCTGTCGGCCGCGCCGGAGAAGCCGGCCGCCGCCGAGGACGCGGCCCGGGAGGCGGCGGGCGAGGACCCGGCCGGAAGGCCGGCCGCAGCCGGGGCCGGGCCCGCACAGGGCGGCACGGGCGACGTCCCGGGCGACGGGCGGGGGCGGGTCCTTCCGGCCCAGCCGGTCCCGCGCGGTCCGCAGGAGGTCGTCGGCGGCCCTCCCGGCGGCCAGTGACGGACCCGCCCGTGATACGGCCCGCACCCCGCCGGCCTCGGCCACGACGTCCACCACCTCCCCCGTCAGCCGGCAACCCCTCAGCTCCGCGCCTTGGGCCACCGCAACCCGGGCGGCCAGGGCGCAGGCCGTCCCCTGCCCGTCCAGGGCGTGATCGGCCGCGGCGAGGGCCGCCAGGTCGGCCGCCCCGCCCGCCCGGTGCCGGGCCACCACCGCGCGGTCCAGGTACATCACGGCGGCGAAGAGCGCGAGCAGCACACTCATCAGCCCGAGCGACCACACCGTGGCCGAACCCCGGTCGCAACGCCCCGCGGCCCTGCCCCGCACTCCGTCGGCCCGCACGCACTCGGCCATCACACGCTTGGCCCTCACACGCTCGGCCCGCACCCACCTGGGCGTCACGGCCCGCCACCTCCCCGCGTCCCCTCGACCGCGTTCTCGTCCAGGGCGTCGGCCACTGCGGTCAGCGGGACCGGGAAGCGCGGCAGCGGCACCGTGACCCGCACCCGCACCAGGTCCCCGTCCCGCCCGAGGCTCACCTCCGAGCCGCGGGGCGCGGCGGCGCGGGCCACCCGCACCACCTCGGCGGGCGGCTCGGACCGGGCCGCCGCCCGCGCTCCGGCCCTGGCCGCGTCCACGCACCGCACCTGCGCGGCACCCGCCATCAGGCCCCACACCAGGAGCGCGGTGAGTGCCACCAGTACCGGGATCACCATGGCCGCCTCAGCCGTGACATACCCGCCCTCGCTCCGGCCCGGCGGCCCCACCCACTCGGCACACCGCTCAGAACGGCACATGGAGGGCCTTCTCGATCACCCCGGTGAGCGCGGTCCGCACCGGCCCGCTCGTCACGATCTTGTAGAGCACGGCCGCGAAGCCGCATGCCGCGATGGTTATCTTGGGGGCCATCTACCTCTTAAGGCACATGAGTTATGTCATCTTATCTCTACGTGCCTTAAGGCTATCCAAGGAGTTTTAGTGACGTCTGTTGCGACCGTTCCACCGGCTCTCAGATTCAAGGCCGAGAGGGCCGTATCGCCGAGGAACGGAACGACCTTCTGGGTGGTGGTTGACAACCGCTACGAGCTGCACTCTGCCGCCAGTGCGTTCATCGCGTCCTTCAGGGATGAAGGCGACTCAGTGAACACCCAACGCACCTACGCGATCCGGGTCGCCCAATACCTCACGTGGTGCGCGATGTTCGGGGTCGACTGGGGTGATCCGACGTTCCGCCAGCTCAGCTCGTTCAAGTCGTGGCTGGTCGAGGAGCCCCTTCCGTCGCGGGGGCGGAAGCCGCCGACCGAGCGGCGGTACCGGAGCAAGGGCACGGCGAACGCCATCTTGACGACCGTGTTCGGGTTTCTTCGCTTCTGCGGGCTCCAGGACTACGCTCCGGCAAGCGTTGTCTCGAAGCTGACGGAGCCGAAGCAGCTGACCTTCGCTCCGCCCGCCCACGACCCAGGCGAGAACGGGCAGTTCCGCTCGATCAGCGCCCGCAAGCTCAAGTTCAAAGTCGCCGTCCCCGGATACGAGTGGCTCACTCGTGCGCAGGTGGACGCCATCATCGCCTCCGCGCTGCACGCACGGGACAGGTTCCTGGTGCACCTGATGGCCGCCACGGGCGTGCGAATCGGTGAAGCCCTGGGCATGCGGCGCGAGGACATGCACCTGCTGCCGGACTCGCGGACCGTCGGATGCTCCGTGGTGGGCCCACACATCCATGTTGTGCGGCGTGAAGACAACGCGAACGGCGCGGTAGCGAAAGCGCGGCAGCCGCGTTGGATCCCGGTGGACGAGGAGTTCGCCGGCGCCTATGCCGCCTACCAGCACGAGCGTGACGAGGTAACGGAGGCTGAGGGGTCGGATTTCGTCTTCGTCAATCTCTTTCGCGCACCGCTCGGGGCTGCGATGAAGTACCCCTCGACCTACGAGCTGTTCAAGCGTCTCGCCAAGCAGGCCGGGTTCGAGGCGAATCCGCACATGTGTCGCCACTACGCAGCCACCGAGTGGATCCGCGCAGGGGTGGGGCGGGACGTTGTGCAGGGCTTCATGGGTCACGTCTCGCCGGTCTCGATGAACCCCTACGTCCACGCCAGCGACGAAGAGAAGCGGAAGGCCGTCGATATGGTCGCCGCACGCCGGGAGGCCGTTAAGTGACCACCGTCGTCGCGCCCTCCAGGCTCATCGAGGCCCGCCAGCGCAGCCTCGCAGACCGCGTGGATGAGTGGACGGCGTGGCTCTGCGAGCGCGTCGATCGCGACTGGCGCCGCGGCGAGTGGCAGCACGAGCTGATGCTGTTCCGGGGAGACCCAACCAATCCCCTAACCGCGGTACGCAAATGCACCGTCGCGGCCTGCCCCACTCTCACCGTTGGCCGGACCTTCTGCACCGACTGCTCGCGGGATTTCGAGCGCCTGGGGAAGCCCGACCTGACCGAGTTCCAGACCAGCCATCAACCGAACCGCAACCGGATGTACGGGTTCGCCGCGATCTGCTGGGCTGCGAACGGCGACTGCGGCCGCGACAGCGCCACGCATGGGCTCTGCGCTGCCCACTACGCCCGTTGGAGGAACCGTTCGGGCCGCAGCCCCGAGCTGGAGCTCACTTCCTGGGCAGAGACCGAGGAGCCCTTCGCCGCGCTTCCGTCGTGCGCGGTCGGCGGATGCCTCTACCAGAGAACCGCGATCAACGAACTGTGCCCGGATCACCGCAGACAGTGGCGGGACCACCGCAAGGCCACAGGGGCGGCCGACAGCGAGACCGGAAGGAAAGCGTGGGCGGGGACCATGGCTCCCTACCTCCAAGCCCCGGACTTCTCGCTCGCCCCGCTGAGCGAGCTGGCTCGGTTGGAGCTTCTGTATGTCTTGCAGCGGGGCGGCCTGCGCGGCAAGAAGCTCGAACCAGCGCCGATCCGGTTCGCGGTCAGGCACCTGGCGGACCTGCCGAGCATCGCGCTGGCGGGTGAGTCCTTCCTCATGCCGAAGACCGGTGAGAGGAACTACGGCGGCAACCGCGGTGCCCTCCTGCGTGAGATCCAGAATCAACTGCGCTTCGCCCTGGAGGAGTTCCAGGGCATCAAGCCGACCGACCACCTCGTCTGGGACCTGACCGCCGTCGGGGTCGTGCGCCGGGACTCCAACCGCAAGAAGAGCCGTCGCAACCCCGGCACGATGGACTTTGGGAAGATCGAGGTGCTGTGGCTGCGTGACCTGCTCATGCAATGGGCCACCGATACGCATCCGGTCAGCCGAGACCTCTGGTTCCACTACCGGGTCTGCGTCCTGGCGTCCCAGACGCTGGCCCAGCGTCCCGGCGGGGGCAGCGATCCGGCCACGCTGAAGTTCACCGACATGGCTGCCGTGATCAAGTCCGTCGAAGCGATGACCAAAGCCGATGGCACGCCGCTGAAGTCGAAGAGCAAGGCGATCTACGCGACGAAGTTCTTCGACTTCCTTGAGTGGGGGCGCAACCACGACCTTCTGGAGGACCTGTCGCAGAAGTTCGGACGCCACAGGGACCACAACATTTCCTACCGGGACGAGGAGAACGAGGAGCAGATCGGGAAGAACATCCCGGAGTCGGTGATCCGGCAACTGGACGCGCACGTCGACCAGCTCGGCGAGGGGATGCCCTATGGCGCCATGGCCACCGAGGATGTGAAGGCCATGGCCAGAACCTTCTACTTCCTCCTGCGCGATACCGGCCGACGGCCCTACGAGATCGGCAGTCTGTTTCTGGACTGCCTTGAGAAGGACGGCGGGGACTGGCAACTCATCTGGGACAACCACAAGGCCGGCCGCTACCGGCGGCGCCTGCCAATCACGCAGTCGACGGTGGACATCATCCTGGCCTGGAAGAAGCTCCGGCTGGCCATGAACGTCCCTGAGGGAAGCCGTGAGTACCTCTTCCCGGCCCGCACCGCGGAGGGCGAATACGACCACCCTGTCACCACCGACATCTGGCAGTTCATCAGGAACTGGGCCGATGTCATTCCCGTCCTGGACTCCGAGATATCCGGCCCCGACGGCACCCCTGAGCCCTTCGAGCGGAAGCGCGTGATCCCTTACGCCTTCCGGCACTCGTACTGCCAGCGCCACGCCGACGCGGATGTTCCCCAAGACGTCCTTCAGTCCCTCATGGATCATGTCAGCCCGACCACGACGTCCGGGTACTACAAGGTGTCGCTCAAGCGGAAGCGGGAGGCGATCAAGGCCGTGCGAGCGCATGTCACCGACCGTCTGGGCAACCCGGCGCCCATGACCTCCAACCTTGCCTACGAACAGCGGTCGGTGGCCGTGGCCTGGGGCAACTGCATCGAGCCGAACAACGTGAAGGCGGGCGGCGCTGCCTGCCCGATCCGTCATCAGTGCGCCGGCTGCCCGTCCTACCGGCCTGATCCGTCCTATCTGCCGGCCATCGAGGACCATATCCGGGCGCTCAAGGCCGATCGCGAGGCTGCCCTGGATGCCGGGGTCGCCCAATTCGTGGTCAACAACTTCGACGATCAGATCGAGGCATACCAGGGCGTGAGGGAGAACCAGAAGCGCAGGCTGGAGGCCATGACACCCCAGGAGCGGCAGGAGGTGGAGGAGGCCGCAGCGGTTCTGCGCAAGGTCCGCGCTGGATCCAAGGCTCGAACCGTCACACTGGGGCTTCCGACCCTGGGGCCGCCGAAGGAGACAGCCGAGTGAGCGCCGAAGCCAAGCGCAGGCCAGCCGACGTCCTGCGCGAAGCGCGCCGCAAGGACAGCCAGGAAAAGCGGGCCCGCGTCCTTGCCCGCGTCGATGAGATGAAGGCTGCCGGCCAGGCCATCACTTGCGCCACCGTCGCAAGGGCGGCCGAGGTATCCGTCTGGCTCGTCTATCAGCCGGAAATCAAGCAGTACATCGACAAGGCCCGGGGCCAGCAGGAGCTCGCTGGCGACCGAGGTACTGAGACCGGCACGGCGGTGAGCCAAGGCAGTCTCGCGGTCGATCTCCAACTCGCGAGAGCCGAGCTGAAAGCCGTCGTCAAGGAACGAGATGAGCTCAGGGATGCGCTTCGGCGCAAGCTCGGGCAGCAGGTGGAGTCGGCGGCATCTGAAGACGTCGCTGCCCGCGTCAGGGTGCTGGAGGAAGACGCTCGTAGTCGCAACCGAGAACTTGCCGCCCTGAGTGAGGAACGAGACCGCCTTCAAGAGGAGCTGGCCGAAGCCCAGGACGACCTCATCGCCTCCAGGGAGGCACGGAGGCGCCTGATGCAAGAGGTCAATCGCAAGGATCCTGGCGAGTGACGAAGCGACGGATCTCGTGTCGGCACGGGGCGCCCTGCCGAACCGCCCCCACCTCCGGCAGCAGCCTCGCACCCAACCCTGGCGGGTCAGCCGGCATGACTGTCCCCCGCACTCAATGGACTTTGAGCAGCCAGCTCCTTGGAGTCAGAGGACGGGGCATCACCCGCACTGATTGATCCGAAGCGGAACTCCAAAAGCGCCACCTGGCTCTTAGACGGGATGTCGGGTCGCGACCATTGGTGACCAACACAAACTGGCGGCGGCCCCGCTTGGCGTCACGTTCAGGAATTCACACTGACAGCCGAATTCCCGTGCGGCCAGACTTTGCCTGCCCGGAGGCCACCAACCAGGCGTTCAGGATGCCAAGGCGCCACTTCCAAGTTCCTTCTGCCCAGTTAGCCACGCCGAACCGGGCTACTATCGCTTGCTGGTTTTCGATACTCACAGGCCCCTCCGCTGCCTCACTCAACAGGGCGGAAACATTTTGCTTGCTCAAACAGAGCATGGCTACGCTTTTCTCGGTCAGCTCATCTGGATTGCCGACGATTGCCCGCCCTTGCGCCGAAAGCACAAGCCCATCCGGCTGGCCATCAATCAGGCCAAGCGCCTGGGAGTCCCGGATGAGTGATGCACTTGACTTGCTTCCAAACTTTGAGCGAATATCTTCCCCGCTCTTTGCGCCATCGTGAAGGTAGATAAGCAGTGACTTCACCATGCTGGGCCGAACCGACGGAAGGAAAGTCCCGGCGGAGAAGGTTCCCCGCGTGAACGCTCGGTGCAACAAGAGTTCGTCCGATACTGACTCCTTTGAGCGAACTCTGTCACCCTCAACATCCAGCAGGCCCGCATATCTCACCCAGTTGACCATGACGCTCGCATAAGTCGACCAAGTGCTTGTGCTAGCGGTGATGTGAGGCAACTCTCGCTGAAGTAGTTCCGAGATGTCATCAAAGGTAACCGAATCCTCATTGGCGATGAGATCCAAAAGCCTGCCGACGAGGGAGTTACTGCGTAGTGCTCTTCTCAGGTAATCCCCGAGGCTATCCGATTCCAGAGCCGCTGCGGCCTCGGGGGACAAGGCAACCCGACCCGGCTGGGGGTCCAGGAGTCCCAAAAGTCGAAGCTCTCTTAGTTTGTTGTAAGTAGCAGTGGCATTTCCTCCAACTCGAGTAGTGAAACTGCCCATGTCCATTGGGCCATCTTCGGCGATCCTGGAAAGCAACGCGAAAGCAGGTCCAGGAGTGACGCGGAATACGAAGCGCGTCTGGAAGGGGATTCGATCGGTGAGAAGATATGCTTTGAATACGTCATTGTAGGTGTCGTATACATCACCAGAAAGGCGCAGGAGCTTTTTGCCCAAGAAATCATTGAGATTCTGAGTTAGGCGCTGAATAGAAACCTCTCCCTCCAGACGCCGAGAGAGCTCGCCTGCCGTATTTGGCATGTTTGCCGCGAGGGTCTTCAAGAGTGCCTTGTCTCCCTCTTCGAGACCCGCAAGATCCTCGTTGAAGAGATCTTCAGCACGCAATCCTCCCCGGCTCAGATTCGCTTGGCTAACCCCTTCCCGTGACATGCTGATCACGTGAGCGCAGACGCGCTTGAGAAGCCATGGGAAACCAGCAGAGAAGGTCAAGAGCGCCTCTGCCAGGGGCTGGGACACTGGAGCACCAAGCTCACTCGCCAGGCGGTTAAGGAGCGCACGCTCCTCAGGCGGGCTGAAATCGTCGAGGCGGATAGGCCTGCTGAGCTGGTTCATCTGTAGTAGATCAATGGCAGCACCCTCGTCGTATGTTGCCGCCAGGTCGTTTTTGCGAGCCATAATCCAAACAATAGGCAAATTGAGGCTAGTGCAAGCAATGAGAAGATCCAGGATTGCCTGGAACACTGCCGGCCGCGCCAGCAGAGCTTCGAACTGGTCGACCTGCAGGAGTGCTAGCTGATTTTGTGATTCAAGGTGCCTTCCGACGGATGCGAAGGCCTCCCCAATGTCATCCTGTCTGGCTGGGATCGAGATTTCCGACCCCGCAGAATAATTTACGAGCTCGACCAGTTCCGCAGCAATCAGACGCAAGTCTGCCGGAACGCGGAGGTTTCGCCCATCGACAGTTACAGCCGCGATACCTCGGCCGGACGCAGCGACCTTGAGAAGGAGCGAACTTTTTCCGACACCCGAACGACTTAGTACTTGTGCCGCGCGCAATGTCGTCGATCCACCGCTGATCTCAGCAAGAAATTTGTCGATCTCGATCAATGCAGCCTCGCGACCGATAAAACATTCTGGCGGGCTGGGAAACTTGTAATCAAACCAGCCGGATCCAGCCACCACGGCGGGAAGCGTCTGGGCCTCATTATCAGTCCTGACCTGAGGCGCCTGTGGTGCGAGAAGCCTAAGCTCCTTAAGATCAGAAACCTGATTCGACAATCTGGTGGCTTCCGTATCGCTAATAGCGATCCAGTCGCCCGCGAGCGAGAATACAGAGAACGCAGTGGCAGTCGACATCACATTTTGGCCCAAGCTCAAAACGAAGAAGTCGCCACGCTCTGCGACAACGATCCAGGCATCAAAAGCTTGCAATCCGGTTTCGCGTTGGACCTTGTCGCGAAGATGTGATTCGGGAATCCCGATCCCCCTTTCGGCCAGAAATCTGGGGATTTCATCACCAGCCAACGTCCGCAAGGTAATCCCAGCGACAGTAGCACCGGAGCTTTTTAGGCTCTCCAAATAATCGTTGGCTTCAGGAGTGAAGGGTGATGTCGAGATAAAGAGCCCATCCACTCCGCCAGCGCTCAGGGATAGCGGCAGGAGCTTGCCAACAAATGCGGACGCTTCCTTGCCCGACATGGACGCTTCATGCGCCTTGGCCTCACCAAATAGTTTGCGACTATGGAGTGATGAAGTCGCTTCAATGTCGTACTCGAGACTCGACCTCTTGGCACGCAGCTGCACATCTCGGTACCCAGACATCTCCACAAGCCTGGCCGTAAACCGTTCAAACAAGGTCCCCTTCTTGTTGCTCGTAAGCTCATTTGAGTCAGCATCAAAGAAGGCGATTTGCACGATCGTCCCGATCTGAGAGGTCAGATATGCCAGCGTTGCAGGTGAGTTGATGTTGGCACGAGTGCCCTGTGCTCGTCAGGGTTTTGACCCGGAACGTCCAGACCACGGGCCTGCTCCCCCGGTGGAGCGGCGTCTCCTGGCGAGGGCGGCAAGGCGTCCAGCGCGGTGCCACGCCAGTCACGAGCCTGCCGCTCATGCTCCACTCGGTCCTGCCTGCAAGGCGGCGTAGTCGTCGGCCTAGGCGCTCGACAGCGATGCCCACACGTACAACGTAACTCATGTGCCAGAAGAGCTCTTTGCCCATTGGCCAGCACCTTCGCTTGACAACACTAGATAAATTGAATCCCGACGGCGTACTCCGCCGTACTCATCCCGGCCTCCGCCACCGCCCGGCACCTCCCCACCCGCCGGGCCGCCCACGCCGTCCTGGTCCCGCCGCCCTTCACCCGCCGGGTCGCGGGCGTGCTGCGAGGCGCGTTCGCCGTGCTCGCCCCCACCGGACCTGCCGTGCTCGTCGTGCTCGTCGTGCTCGTCGTGTCGATCATGTTCATCGTGTTCGTCATGGGGTTTCTCCCGTTGTCGGTTGTTCCGCTGTCGGTTGTTCCGGCTCAGGCGCCGGTCGGGTCATGCGGTCAGGCAGTCAGGCAGTCGTTCGGCGATACGGCGGTGCACTGGCGCTGGTCGGGAAAGCGCGGGCCAAGAGCCGACGTGCTTCGCGAAAGGCCGGTGTCGGAGGCGGGTCAGTCCGCCCCGCCGCCCAGGACCCTTCCGGCCAGTCCCATCACCACCGGGGCGACACCGACCAGCAGGAACGCCGGCAGGAAGCAGGCGCCCAGCGGCGCGGTGGCCAAAACCGCGGCACGCCTGGCCCGGGCCAGGGCCGTACGGGCGCGCGCGGCACGACACTCGGCCGCCAGCCGGGCCATCTCCGCGACCGGTGCGCTCCCGGTCGTGGCGGCCCTGGCCAGGCACCGGCCCATTTCCCGGGCTGCGGGTAGCCGGCCGAACCGGTCCCAGCACTCCGCCGGCTCCGCTCCGAGCCGCAACTCGGCCCGCACCCGTATCAGCGCCTCTCCCAGCGGCCCGTCCAAGCAGCGGCCCACGGCCCCCGCCGCCTCCCCCGGCGTGGCGCCGGCGGCCAGGCAGGCGGCCATCAGGTCGGCGCAGAACGGCAGGTCCGCGTCCCCCGCCTCCGCGGCGCCGGCGAGTCGCCCAGCGGCCTTCTGACGGCGCTTGAGCCATCGCCCGGTTCCGGCCGCCGTCCCGATTCCCGCCAGGACGCCCAGCGGCCCGCCGATCAGCGCCCCGACCCCGAGCCCCGCGGCGACCACCGGGCCCCACCCCGTCAGCGGCCCACGCAGCCGCCGCAGCGTCTCCGCCGGCCTCCGTGTCCGGCACGGCGTCCCCAGCACGCTCCGCAGCCGCCGGATCCCCACGACCCGCTGCCGCGCCCCTCCCGCTGCCAGCAGCCCGGCGGCCAGCGCCGCCAGAACCGCCCCGGCTGTCCCCAGGCTGTGGACAGCCCAGCCCGTTCCACCCCTCACAACGTCCCCCTCCCCGCCGGGACTCTTTCGGCTGTCTCCCGCTGCGCCTTTCGCGCCCCGCGCTGTCCAACGGCGGAGCCGTCCTCGGCGTCCCGGATGATGCGCGCCGTCCAGGCCAGGCCCGCCCACTCCAGGGCCGCGCCTGCGGCCAGGCAGCACAGGCCGACCGGGGTGTGCAGCAGCACCGCCGAGGGCCGAGCGCCGAGCCCCGCGCCCAGGACGAGCCCGAACAGTGGGAGCAGCGCCAGCAGCACGGCCGTGGAGCGTGGGCCCGCCAACTGGGCCCGCAGGTCTTCCCGTTGATCGGCCTCGGCCCGCAGCGCGGCGGCCACCCGGTCCAGAGCGGCGGCCAGCCCGGCGCCACCGTCCACGGCGACCTGCCAGCAGGCGGCGACCGCGGCGAGCCCCAGGATGCCCTCGCGAAGCCGGGCGGCGGCCCGCAGCGCCTGCGGCACGTCCCCGCCGAAGCGGGCGGCCGACAGCAGCAGGCTTGCCGCACCGGCCAGTTCGGGGCCTCTCGCCCATCCGGCCGAATCCACAGCGTCCGCCAGCGCCGCGTTCGGCGGCCGTCCGGCCCGCAGATCCCCGGCCACCGTCCCGCACAGCGCGGCGACCGCCGCGATCCCACGGTCGGCTGCGGCCCGCTCGGCTCGTCTCCGCAAAGCCCGTCCCACCAGCGGCGCGCCCAGCACCCCGGCCGCCACCGGCAGCGGCGACCCGGTCGCCAATCCCAGTACCAGCCCTACCGGCAGGCACAGCACCCCGGGGCGCCCGGCAAGCGCCCGCCGCGCCCAGGCATCCAGCTTGCGCAACCGCTCCCCCGGCGAACGCCCGGCCCGGAACTCCACCGAGCCCACCAGCCGGAGCGCGCGGCGGCGCACTCCTGCTCCGGGGCGGGGCACGCGCGTCAGCAGCGCCACCGCGCACAGGGCCGCCGCCCAGGCGAGGGCCGCGGGAGCCGGTCCGGGGCTCATCGCACACCCGCCGCGCACAGGGCAGCCAGCCGCTGCCAGCCGGGGCCGCGGTCGACGCGGTCATGTCCGTCCCGGACCAGAGCGGGCACCGTGGTGACCAGTCCGTCGGCGCCACGCCGCAGGACATGGATCTCGGCGAGGCGGCGGCGCCCGGAGCCGTCCCGTACCAGGTGGACGACAACCGACAGGGCGGCCGACACCTGGCTGTGCAACGCGGCACGATCGAGCCCCGCGGTGCTGCCGAGCGCTTCGAGCCGGGCGGGCACGTCGGCCGCGGCATTCGCGTGCACGGTGCCGCAGCCGCCCTCATGACCGGTGTTGAGCGCACTCAGCAAATCGACGACCTCGCGCCCGCGCACCTCGCCGACGACCAGTCGGTCGGGCCGCATCCGCAGCGCCTGCCGTACCAGGTCGCGCAAGGTGACCTGGCCGGCGCCCTCCTGATTGGCCGGCCGGGTCTCCAGCCGGACCACATGGGGGTGGTCGGGGCGCAGTTCCGCCGAGTCCTCGGCGAGCACGACGCGCGCAGCCGGGTCGACCAGGCCGAGCAGACAGCTCAGCAGCGTTGTCTTCCCGAAACCGGGACTGGGGCATACCTGTTGCGGCAGACTGAGACCATGAAGAGCACCCAGGCTGGCGACGCCAGTACAGAGCCGCAGGTAATCCGCTGCTACGTGTACGCGCACGTCGCGCGGAGCAACCCTCTGGCTATCCAGCGACAGATCCAAGACGGGTACGCCCTCGCCGGATCGCTCTCCGGGCCGGGCGCCGAGTACCAGGTCGTTCGCGTCTTCCAGGACGACGGCGGCTCAGGGCGCTCGGCCAACCGGCCGGCCTACGAGGAGATGCTCGCCGGACTTGAACGAGGCGATGCCGCCGCGGTCCTCGTCTTCAGGGAAGACCGCCTCTACCGCGATCCCGACCTCCAGAAGGCGTACAGCGAAATCTCGAACCGGCTGGGCGTTGAGACCTACAGCGTGGAGTCTGGGCGGCTCGGCCGATGAAGACCCCCGACGGACAGCAGATCCGCGCAGTGATCTATGTCCGGATCAGCCAGGACCGGACCGGGGCCGGCCTCGGCGTCGAGCGGCAGCGCGAGGACTGCGAGGCCCTGGCCGAGCGCATGGGCTTCGAGGTCGTCAGGGTCTACCCGGACAACGACATCTCGGCGTTCAGCGGGAAGAAGCGCCCCGGGTACCGGCGGATGCTCGACGACCTCGATGCGGGCACCGCCACGGTCGTCATCTGCTGGCACACCGACCGGCTGCACCGCTCCCCCACTGAGCTGGAGGAGTACATCAGCCTCTGCGAGCGGCGCGGCATCACCACCCATACCGTGCAGGCCGGCGAACTCGATCTCGCCACACCGTCCGGCCGGATGGTGGCCCGCATGCTCGGCGCGGTCGCCCGCCAGGAGTCCGAGCACAAGGGCGAACGCGTCGCCCGCGCCCGGCTCCAGAAGGCACAGGCAGGCGAGTGGGCCGGCGGGATCCGCCCGTTCGGCTGGGGGCTGCCCACCGGGGGAACCCGCGTCGTGGCCGACAAGAAGACCGGTGACGAGATCGAAGTGCCGGTGCTCGACTACGACAAGGCTGTGCCGGGCGAGGCGGCCCTCGTCCTGGAGTCCACCGAGGACATCATCGCGGGCAAGTCCCTCCGCGGCTGGGTGCAGCTGCTCGCCGACAAGGGCGTGGTCTCCACGATGGGGAACCCGATCGGGACGATCGAGTGGCGGGACATCCTGCTGCGGCCGAGGAACGCCGGGATCGTCATCTACCGGGGTCAGCCGGTCGGTAGGGGCAAGTGGGACGTCATCGTGCCCGAACCGACGTGGCGGGCGGCCGTGGCGGTCCTGGAAGACCCCGCGCGGCGGACGACTCCAGGGAACCGGCCGAGGTGGCTCGGATCGCTGCTGTTCGAGTGCGGCAAGGAGGGCTGCCTCTGCCCCGGACCGATGAAGGTCTCCGGCACCGGCAACAAGGACCACCGGCCGGCGTACCGGTGCCAGCTCGGGCAGGTCACCCGCCGGGCCGATGTCCTCGACGACTATGTGCGGGATGTGATCCTGGAGCGCTTGTCGCGCCCGGATGCGGCGGGGCTGCTGCTGCCCCTGGCCGACGAGAGTGCGGTGGCGGAGCTGCAGGCCCAGCAGGTGGAGCTCCGCGGACGGCTGACCACTTTGGCCTCGGCCTTCGGGTCCGGGCTGGTCGATGCCTCGCAGCTGGCCGAGGGCTCCAGCGTGATCAACGCCCAGTTGTCGACCGTGCTGGCGCAGCTGGCCGCCGCCGCGTCGAAGGATCCGCTCGTGGACCTGGTGGGCACGGCGGACCCGTGGGCGGTGTGGAAGGGCATGGAGCTGGAGCAGCGCCGCAACGTGCTGCGGGCCCTGGTCACCGTGCGGATCAGGCCCGGCCGGCGCGGACGGATGCCCGACGGGTCGTATCAGGACATGGAAAGCATCGAGTTCGAATGGAAGCGGACGCCTTAATTCGGATCGTCCAAGGCCGCCAGTTTCTGATAAATCTGAGCGACGGTGGCTTGCTTTTCTTTTAGCGTCTCGATCAGCGTACTGACCCTTTCGGATTCTTGGACGAGCCGTTCAACCAACTCGGCGTCGGAGGCTTCCCGCTGTTCGACCTTCCGCCCATCCAAGTCAAGACCCTCCCCACGTTCTCTCGATTTTGCGACCTCGCCTTGAGAAACCTCGCCAGAGAAGGCGCCGCCGTGATACTGAGACGAATGCGGGCTCGCCGTCGAAGTCCGGTAGCCGGCTGGCCGCGAAGTCACGCTACCGCGCCCTTTCCTAGCTTCAACGAGGGCCGCTAGCAGATCTGCTACGGCGTAGTCATACCCCGCTGTCAGCTGCGACGGAGCCCCATACCTCTCGCATAGTTGACCAAATTCAAACACTGCACGCAGCCGCACTTCGATTTCTTCCGGAAATTGCTCTGTCCGCCCCATTTCACTGAGCGTCATTCTCTCGACCACAGATAGGTGATGTCCACGCTCCAGGCGTGAACGGATTTCCGCCCGCCGCTCCAAGGTGGGAGCATTTGGCTCTTTCACGGCAGACAGATACTCATCGAACAGTCCAGAGTCCAACTCGGTTGGCTCGCCCCCGTCGAGAACTTCTCGAAAGCTCCCCGCGAGCCAGCCGAGACTGGATTCAATCCTGCCGAACGTTGACGGCCAGCGCGTGGGCACCCGCCCGTCTTCGGCGTTCTGGATCGTCTTTGGCGACGCCGATGCGATCGCGCCCAGCTTCTCGCGGCTGAACCCGAGCCCCTCCCGGCGCTCTCGGATCCTGCGGCCGAGGCGCTCCCAGTCCGCCGGGTTCCACTTCACGACTCCTCCTCCTGGCAACGATTGGCAACGGCTCAACGGTACTTCCAGGTAACGAACTCGGCAACGATGCCTAGTTCGTTTCGGTCGATACCAGCAGGTGAGGGGCTTGTTTCCTGGCATCGGAGCCTCGATGCTTGCTTCATTGCCAGTTATTGCCTACCGTGAAGCCGTGCAGACGAACGGACTGAAGATCCGGCAGATGCGCATCGAGCGCGGCGTGAGCCTTGCCCGGTTCGCCACTGCCATCGGACTCAGCGGAGCCGGCCTCTCCCGCATCGAGCGGGGCAGTCGCTCGCCACGTCCCGAAACGCTCCTGAAGATCGCGGTGGGTCTCGGATGTCGCATCTCCGACATCACCATCCGCGAGAGCGCGACCGGAAACGACAACGCCCCCGGGTACCAGCCGGGGGCGCCTGTCCAGCAGCACACCAGTACGTCCACCAGCAAGTAGACACAGGACCAGGTACTGCCATGCCCCATGTTCCCACGGCGCCCCGCGCGACACCCAGCCAGAACAACCAGCCCGAGGCGACCGCCGAGACCGAGCCCATCACCGCGCGGATCGCCACGCTGGAGGCGGACCGCGCCGCCGCCCGCGCGGCCGTGGATGCGGCCACCGCCCGCATTGTGAAGCGGATCGAGGGCGCCCCGGACCCCGTCCTGGCCGCCGACCTCTTCGCGGAGAGGTTCACCGCCGGGGCCGCGAAGATCCTCGCCGAGAACAACGCGGAGATCCAGCGGATCGCCGCCGCGCTCGGCGCCGTCATCGTCGAGGTCGACCCGGCGAAGAAGCCCGCCGCTCTCAGCGACGTCGACATCGTCGGCTGGTATGACGCGGACCCGGAGCCGTGCCTGCTCTTCCCCGCCGGCCAGCGCATCGGGGAACGCCTCACCGCCGCCCGGCAGATCGCCGCCGAACTGGGGGTGACCGCATGAAGGTCCTTCCTGGCCACTACCCCTGGTGCTCGCGCCGTGAGTGCATCCGGCACGCCACGTCGGCCACCGAGCACCAGGGGCCGCTGAACGAGCTGCCCGCGCGAGGGCGCCACGGTGACCGCAAGCTGCCGCTGCTGCACTCGCGGCTGACCCACGTCCGCGACATGTGCCCCGACACGGAGATCAGCGTCACCTTCTACGACGAGGGCACCACCTACGACGCCGCCGAGGCCGACGAGCTCATCGCCGACTTCGAGACGTTCCTGACCGGCCTCAAGGCACAGCGCGCCCAGCTCGGCCAGGCCGCCCCGGCTGCGGAGCAGGTGACGGCATGACGACCGCCACCAAGGCCCTGCGGCATTTTCCGTGGTGCGCGCCCGGGAAGTGCGAGAGCCGGCCCGAGACCCAGTCGGCCGAGCACTACGGCCAGCGGCTTCTGCTGGACGCGCCCGACGGCATGGACATGGGCCCCGCCTACCTGCTGCACGCCGAGCTGTACGTGGACGACCGGTACAAGGGCACGAGTCTGTGGCTCGGAACCGGAGATCCGGACGACGACGAGGCCGTGCTGGACGGCCCGCAGCTGGACGCCTTCATCGCCCGCGTCACCGCCTTCCGTGACGGCCTGGCCGCGATGCGCGCCCAGCTCGACGCGAAGCCGACCGAGTCGTGACCGCCACCACGAAGGCCGCGGCGGCCGGGGACATCGTGCCCGGCCGCCCGGCCCGGCCCGGCGGCGCAGCGTACTGGCGGCTGGTCGAGCGCCACGCCAACGCCGCACCGCCCCTGACGGTCGAACAGCAGGCCGTGATCCGCATCGCCTTCGGCAGCGTCACCACCCGGACGGAGACAGCAGCATGACCGACGACACGTTCGACGACATCGTCACCCTGGCCGGCGACTCCACCGGTCTCATCGCGGCCGTGCGCGAGGCCAGCGCCGAACTCCTGCGCGAGACGCCCAGCGGAGTCGACGTCGTCGCCATCGGCCACCGCGCGTGGAGGCAGCTCACGCCGGTACAGCAGGCCCGAGCACTGGACCTCCTGTTCCACGCGTTCGTCCTCCAGCTCGCCGAGGAGGACCGGGCCACCCGGGTCGCCCAGGGCGCCGCGTCCGTGACCACCTACCTCAGCGGCGAGGAGGAGGTGGAACTGCACCGCGCCCTCGGGGAAGCCCGGCCGATCGACGACGACACGTCGGTCATGGTCAACGCCGTGGACCTGTCGAACGTCTTGGACGAGTTGGCTCTCGTTCGGCACCGCCTGGCCATGGCCAAGGACAGCTGACCCCCTGCGCGGCGCCGTCCGGGGAGGGGCGGCGCCGCGCATCCCGGCTTCATCTCCACCACCGGGCCCGCGCAGAAACGAGCACGAACGTGAACAGCAGTACCGAGAACAACAAGGTCACCGCGGCGCTGGTAGCCAAGTCCGATGAGGAGTTGGCGGCTTTCAGCGGGACGCTGGACGCGGCGCTCAAGGAAGCACGCATGGCCCCGCAGGGACTCGACCTGAACGAGATCACCGATGTCGCGGCCACCGCCCGGCACCTCCTCCGCCGCCGCAGGTCCGCCGCCGCAGCCCAACGCGCCGCCGCCATCGTCCGTGAACTCCTCGGCCCGGACAACGAGTGAGCGCCGTGGCCGACACCCCGGCCGCCCAGAAGGGTGCCCTCAACTGGGCGCTATGGCTTGCCGGGCAGGGGTTCGCCGTCTTCAAGGCGGATCACCCGACGCTGCCCAGGTGTGCCGGGGTGGGCCAGTTCCACGACCCGGCGACGTGCACCGACCGCGGCAAGCACCCGGCGGTCGCCTTCACCTACCGCAACACGAAGGACCAGGCCGAGGTGCGTCGCCAGTTCGGCGACGGGATCTTCAACGTCGGCATCTTCGTCGGCGGGTGCCAGGGACCAGACGGCAAGCAGCTCGTGGTCATGGACAGCGACCGGCCCCGCGCCCTGGAGGACGTGGCCAACGCCCTCGGTCACGAGCACACCCCCACGATGCGGGTGGTGACGGGCAAGGGACACCACGACTACTACTGGGCCCCGGCCGACGCCCGGCTCGGCAACAGCCTCGGCGCGCTCAAGGGCAAGTTCGACGGGGATGTCCGCGCGGGCAACGCCTACGTCATCGCGGCCGGCTCTCTGCACGCGAGCGGCGCCGTCTACACCCTGGAGGACGCCGCACAGCCACCGGTCGATGCACCCGAGTGGCTGCTGACCGCGTTGCAGGACCGTGGGAGCGCCCCGGCGCGACCGGTGGCGGGCGTCACCATCTCAGCAGACCGGTACGACAAGTACACCCGCAATGCCCTGCAAGCCGAATGCGACGCGATCGTCAACGCTCCCGAGGGCAACCAGAACAACCAGATCAACGCCAGCGCCTTCAGCATCGGCACGATCGTGGGCGCGGGAGGGCTCGGCGAAGGCGAGGCATGGGAAGCGCTGCTCTCCGCTGCCCGAGGCGGGAACCACCCGGAGAGCAGGGCGATCTCCGCGATCAACTCGGGCCTGCACAAGGGGATGTCCAAGCCGCGCCACCCATGGCCGCCGGTCTCCCGGCGCGACGACGAGGCCGAACTCCGGGCGCTTATCGCACCCGCCCCCGATGATGGGCAGCACGTCGACTGGAGCGACGCCGAGGAGGGCGTGCCCGAGCCCGAGGGACCGCCCGCCGACACTGCACCCAAGCCCATCCCCGGCCGGCTTCCGGCAGCGTTCTACGCGGCAAGGCCCGAGCTGGATCACATCCGGCAGGCGGCGCACTCGCGGAATCGTTCCGCCGACGTGGCCTTCTACTCCACCCTGGCCCGCCTCTCGGGCATCGTCCCCCACCACATCCGCGCCGACACCGGCATCGCCGACTATGTCTCCCTCAACTTGTTCGTGGCCGTCGTCGGCGGATCAGGCACTGGCAAGTCCACCGGCGTCCGCGTCGGCGGCCGACTCATCACCGCCCCGCCGGAGATGGACTTCCGTGACGGCCTGCCCATCGGCTCGGGTGAAGGCATGGCCGAGATCTTCATGGGCACCGTCGAGGAGGAGACCGGGGAGATCCACAAGAGCGGTCCGAAGAAGGGCGACCCGGTCACGGTCACAGTCCGCGCCCAGGTCCGGCACAACGCGTTCTTCTACGTCGATGAGGGCGCCACCCTCACCAGGCTCATGAAGGAGCGCACCGGGTCGACACTCGGTGAAACGATCCGCAGCGCGGCCGTAGGGCAGACCCTCGGACAGACCAACGCCAGCAAGGACAACACCCGCTACATCCCCGGCGGTTCGTACAGCATGGGCCTGCTCGTCGGCTTCCAGCCCGAGACCGCGGCCCCGCTCTTCCAGGACACCGCCGAAGGCACCCCGCAGCGCTTCCTCTGGGGAGTCGTCACCGACCCCACGATCCCGGACGACGCGCCGTACTGGCCCGGGGAGTTGACGGCCTGGCGCGACGCGATCTCACTGCCCGGCGGGTCGCTGATCAAGGCGCCCACCTACATCACCTTCGACCGGGAGATCACCACCGAGCTGCGGCGCGTCGACCTGGCCAACGCTCGCGGCGAGAAGCAGCCGGAGGGCACGGGGCCGCTCGACTCCCACGCGCCTGTCATGAAGATCAAGGTGTCCTCGTTGCTCGCCATCCTCGCCGGACGACTGCACGTCACGGTCGAGGACTGGGAGCTGGCGGAGATGGTCTGGCGCGCCTCCTGCGCCGCCCGGGACTGGGTCATCGCGTACAGCGAACGCCAACGCCAGGCAGACCAGGAGAAGCGCACTCAGGCCCGCATCGTCGAAGAAGTTCGCGTTGACCAGGCCCGGCTGGAAGCCGAGGAGACCCGGTCGGATAAGGGCGCCGACCGAGTAGCGACCCGGCTGGCCCTGTTGGTCCACCAGGGCGGCCCAGCAACGCGTAGCGCGCTCCGCACCAAGTTCCCCGGGCGCGACAAGAAGCACATCGCGGACGGGATCACCCTCGCCATGCTCCGCGACTGGGTCATCGAGGCCGACGGAAAGCTCTGCCCAGGACGGTCGCGCCCAACCTGACGCAGGGGGGACAGGGGGGACACATGTCCCCCCTGGGCGCCCGCCAAGACCCAATGTCGATGCACATTACACATATCAAATATTCAATCAACGCTGTGACCAGCAGATATATAAGGGAAGGGAAGAAAAATCATGACTCGCGTGACGCGCGAAAGTTCGGGACCGAAACGAGTGTCCCCCCCTGTCCCCCTGTCCCCCCCTTGTCCCCGGGAGATGGAAGGCGTCCCCGTCCTCTACGGCTTCCTGGACCGCAAAGAGCACGGCACGGACCTCCGTGTCTGGTGTCGGTGGTGCTGCCACTGGCACATCCACGGCGCGGGCGGCACGCCAGTCGGTGAGGCCGTGCACCGGCTGGCCCACTGCTACGCCGGAGACAGCGCCTACGACGACGGGGGTTACTGGATCGAGATCACCGACACCCCCTACTCGACGGCGAAGCCGATGGTCCGCGCGGCGACGCACGCCCAGCAGCGAGCAATCGGCGCCGGCCGGATCAGCTCCGCGGTGAAGAGGCTGCGCGCCCAGCCCGAGCCGAGGCCGCTGTGAACGTCAACGACCTGGTGCAGATCCGTATCGCCGATGCCGCCCGCCGGATCGAGGCGGCGAAGAGGCGCCGCGCGGAGATGGACGCCGCCCGCCGGCGCGGCCTGCCCCGGCGTCACGCCGCGAAGCTCCGCGCCCAGGCCGCCCGTGTAGCTACACCCACGGCCGCCTGCCCCGGGCATGCCGAGTGCGACCGCTGTGACGTCACCGACCCGTGCCCCTGCTGCGGTCTCCGCTACATGCGCGGCCGATGGGTGACAGCCGACGGGACAGAAACCCACCCCACAATCCACAACCCGCAGGTCATAACCCTCGGACCTGTGGACAACCAGACGGACACCGAAGGAGACATCACCATGAGCCAGCCCACCGCCCTCTCGACCGCCGACAAGTCGATCCAGCGCGTACTCGACGCCGCCCGCGAGCCGGAGCGCCAGCGCGCCGACCAGGCCGAGGCCGCGCTCGCCCGGGTGCAGGCCGAACTCGACGAAGCCGCCGAGCTGGACGACCTCACGACCGGCGAACTCGCCGACCGGATCCGCGAGGCCATGGCGGCCCGGCCGTGAGCGCCCACGACATCGCGCTGTTGACCGACGGGGCGGCCCTCGGCGAGGTGCTGCTGTTCGCCGCCTGGTGGGTGACCGGGGTGTACGACCGCCGGAAGGCCCGCCGCGCCGACGCACAGGCCCTCGCCGAGGCCCAGGCCGCGCTCGACGGCATCGAGGCGAAGGTGTCCGCGCTGGAGGCCCGGCGGTGAACCGTTGTCTGCTCTGTGAAGGCCCGGAGCTTGAGGAGTACCGGCTCTGCTCCGGGTGCACGCGGGCGACGCTGAACCGCCTGCACCGGGCGCCGCGCCTCTACCGGGCGCTGGAGATGCTGCTGCCGCCCGCCTCCCGCCCGCCGCGCCTGGACTCGGGCGGCTCGGGGGCGGCTGAGGCGCCCCTGCCGATGTCGGTGGAGCTGCTGGACCTGCGCGGGCCCGGTGGGATCGTCGGCACGCTGGAGGACTGGCACGCCGCCCTGGCGGAGGACCGTGGGTGGGGTGTGCCGGTGGTCCGCGGCTCCATCGAGACGCGGTTGCAGCTGGCGGCCAGCCGGCTTGCGGCGAGCATCGAGTGGATCGCCGCATCGTGGCCGGCGGCGGGGGACTTCGCCCGGGAGATCCGCGACCTGGAGCACGGCGTGCTGAGCATGATCAGCCCGCCGGAGCGGGACCGGCGCCTCGGGTACTGCGCGACGGCGGTGGACGGAGTGCTCTGCGGCTCGGTCGTGAGGCTCCCGCCCGGAGAGACGGTCGCCACGTGCTCGTGGTGCCGGACGCCCTGGGGCCCCGACCGGTGGATGGAACTCCGGGCGGCCCAGGACCAGTTCGAGGGCCCGCAGCGACTGGAACAGGAGATGGCATGACCGACCACCTCGGGGGCGCTCTCGTGTTCGCAGCCGCGACTTGCATTGCCTGCGGCGAGGCGTTTGACGCGGCGCACGCTCGTGGCATGTGCGGCAGGTGCTACCGCCGCACGCGGAAGCAGGCCGTCAAGGCCGGCACCTTCACGAAGCTCGACCGCACCCGACCGCTCGTGGACCGGCTGCTGGAGAAAGTCGCAGCCGGACCGAACTGCTGCATCATCTGGACGGCCCACCTGAACAACAAGGGCTACGGAACCATCGGCTCGGGCGGTAAGCGAGGCAAGATGCTCTACGCCCACCGTGCGGCCTACGCGCACTTCGTCGGCCCCATCCCCGAGGGGATGCTGATCGACCACCGATGCCACAACGAGGACGTCACCTGCGCTGGCGGCTTGAAGTGCTTGCACCGCCGGTGCATCAACCCGCACCACCTAGATGAATGAGTCCAAGGGTTCGCCTGCGGACATGGTGCGAGGGCGCCCATGGTCGGTGTGTGAAGACAAACCTGGACACCCTCGCGACTGCACTCTATGCCCGGATCGATGATGAGTTGAAGGCTTCGCCGGGGCTGGCCCCGTGGCGGCCGAAGGTGGGGATCGCGCCTACGCTCAGCGATGCTGAACTGGTCACTCTGGCGGTGATGTCGGCGCTGCTCGGGTACACCTCCGAGCGGCGGTGGCTGCGCCGCGTCGACCGCGACTTCCGCGGCATGTTCCCCTACGTGCCCCAGCCCTCCGGCTACGGCAAGCGACTGCGTGCCGCATCGTCCCTGCTCACCAGCACCATCCGGATCCTGGCCCGGGACACCTCGCTGTGGACCGACGACGTGTGGGTGGTCGATTCCACACCGGTCGGCTGCGGCTGCTCGCGGGAGACCGCGAAACGGTCGGACCTGGCCGGCTGGGCGGAGTACGGCTACTGCGCGTCGCACTCCCGGTATTTCTGGGGACTGCGCCTGCACCTGGTGTGCACGCTGGGCGGCCTGCCGGTCCTGTTCGCGCTGACCGGCGCGAAGGCCGACGAACGCGAGACCCTGCGCGACATGCTCGACACCGCACCCGACGTGGCCGCCTCCCACCCCGGCCAGACGATCATCGGCGACAAGAACTACTACGGACACGACTTCGAGCACGACCTCACCGAACGTCACCTGCACCTGCTGCGACCGGCCCGCAAGGGCGAACCCGAACGGCCCGGCGCGCACCTGTTCAAACCGTTGCGACAGACCATCGAGTCGATCAACCAGACCCTCAAAGGCCAGCTCGACCTGGAACGGCACGGCGGCAAGAGCCCGGCGGGCGTCACCGCACGAGTCCTGTCCCGCGTCCTCGCGCTGACCGCCGCGATCTGGCTCAACGACAAAACCGGGCAACCCATCAAGCGATCCCTGACCGCCTACGACCACTAACCGTGACCCCAACCCTTGGACTCAATCATCTAGAGGCGGTCAGCCCGCTGGAGAACCAGCACCGCTCCCACCTGACTTTTGCGAGTCGGACGCACTGCCTCAACGGCCATCCGTTCGATGAGGGCAACACCTATCTGCGCCCCGACACCTTGGCGCGGCAGTGCAAGCAGTGCCGCCGAGATCGGGAGCAACGGGCGTACCGGCCGGCGGGCGGTGACGCCGATAGCGACGCGGCCTGATGTCGGTACCCGTATTGACAAACGTAGGAATGGGTACCTACAGTTGTGGAAGCGCCAGCACCTCCGGTACTAGGAGGGACGTGACCACTTGGAAAGAGCGCCATGACCAAGCCGTCGAGGACCAGAAGAAGGCCCAGACGGCATACCAACTCGCCACCGCAGCCAGGGCCCAGGCCCTGCTGGACGGAGTCGCCGAACTCGGCACCCAGGCCGAAGTAGCGCGAGCGCTCGGCATCGAGCGCTCCAGCGTCAACCAGGCCATCAAGGCACATCAGAAGAAGGCCCCCAAGCCCGCGTAGCTACACCCCACAACTGAAGACGGCCCAAGCCGGGGCTCCTACACCCCGGCAAGGGCCTGACCGAACTCCCTGACACAAGCAAGGAGACGGCTGATCATGGATTCTTCCATGCGCCACGTGCTGCCCGACAGCACCCCGCCCGCCGCGAACGCGGACACGATCTGCCCCGAATGCAAGGGCCCCCTCAGCTCCGGCCACCAGTGCCCGCCGAAGACCACCGAGGAGCTGTTCAACGAGCTGTTCACCGCCGCCTACGCCGAGCACCGGGCCATGGTCCGGTGGACCATCATCGGCCGGCTCAGCGCCCGCGACGACGACCTCGCCGAGGACCTGGTGCAGGAGACATTCCTTGCGCTGTTCCGCTACCGCGAGCGCATCGAGTTCGGCCCCCGCGTCGGCGGCCTGCTCCGCGTCATGGCGAAGCAGGCCGTGGGTCGCCACTACCGCCTGATGCGCAACACCCGCGAGGTGCCCGCCGACACCGGCCACTGGTCGTTCGCCAACCGCGCCCTGGTCCCGGCCGGCGCCGGAACTCTCAAGCCCCTCGGTACGGACCACCCGGACGACTCCGACCCGGACCCGGACGAGGCCCTGCGCCAGGGCCGCCAGCTGGCCGGTGCCCGGTGACCGCCGGGACGCCGCTGGAGCGGCTGACCGACCTGTTCGTCCTCGGCGGTCACGGCCGCCAGTCCGCACAGCTCGCCGAGGAACTGCTCGCCGACCACGACGCCGAGACCGCCGCCGCGAAGGGCACCCGAGACGCCACCCAGGCGCCCGCGGGCGAGCCCACGTTGTCCAGCGACGTCCTGGCCTTCCTCACCGCAATCCGTGACGCCCTCACCGTTCCGCGGGTCGCCCGCAGCGGTGACTTCGCGGAGATCCTGGAGCGGCGGCAGCGGCGCGACGAACTGCTCGCCGACCGCGCCACCACGGTCCGCATCGCGGCCCAAGTGATCGTCGACCTCAGCCCCAGAAACTTGCAGGCCCACCTCGCCGCCATGACCGAGACGATCCGGGGCGGCATCGACGCCGCCCCGGTCGACTACGAGGTGTGGCAGGACCTGGCCGGCGAGGCCGTCCGGGACGGCGGCAGCGCCGGGGCGGGTGAGGGCCGGTGAGCGCCGCGAACTGGCTGCCCGTGGCGGCACGGCCCTGCCCGGACTGCGACGGCACCGGCGGGCGCACGGAGGACACCTCCGGCCGCGGCGCCCACCGCACCACCTGGCGGACCTGCACCACCTGCCGCGGGACCGGGACGCGGTGAGCGGCGGCCTGTTCGCGTGGCTCGGCGGCCACGCCACCCCCCGCGACGAGCGCGCCTCCGCCGCCCGGTCCCGCCGCCACCACTGCAACGCGCGCTCCGCCGACCGTGCCGCCCAGCAGTGGCAGCAGGCCGAGCGCGACCGCGAACGCGGTATCCGCCGCCGCTGACCCCACCCGCCGCGGGGCCGGGCATCGCCCCGCCCCCGCCCCACCCCACCCCCGTAAGGACCCTCATGGCACTCCAGATGACCAAGTACCGCGTCACCGGCCCCGGCGGCGAATTTTTGGACGAGTTCTCCACCAACGCCCCCGGCTTCGCGGAGGAACGCATCGGGCGCATCCGCAAGTACGTGCCCGACCTGACCGTCACCGAGACCGACGACACCCTGCCCGACAGCGGCGGCGACTTCCTGTGAGGACCACCTCGATGACCACCAGCCCGCCCGTACCCGGCCCGCTGCCCGCCGGGGGACGCCCGCTGACGCTCGCCCAGGCGATCATCCTCGGCGTCACCGCCGCCGGGATCCTCGCCATCGGCGCCGCCGGCGCCTACGGCACCTACACCAACCTCGGCGCCGCGTTCCACCGCTCCGGCACCGCCCTCGGCGCGGTCGCCGGCGGCGAAGGCGCCACCCTGATCCTGTCCGGCGCCTACGTCGCCCTGATCATGCTCGGCCAGACCGCCCCCCGCACCGTCCGCGTGGCGCTGTGGCTGCTCCCGACGGCCGCCGCCGTCATCGGGGCCACCGTCGCCCAGGGCGCCGCCCAGACCGCCGTCTACGCGATCTCCTCGGTCGCGATGTGCGTGGCCGCCGAGGGCTGCGGGCTCATCGCCCGCCGGATCGTCATCCGCACCAGCGGCGTCGATGTCGAGGCCCGCCGGCGCACCGCCGAGACCACCCGGCGCCTGGCCTACGAGTGGGCGGTCGCCGCCCACCACCCCGACCTGAAGGAGCGCCGGTCGGCCGAGCGGCGGGCGTGGAAGCTCGCCCGGCGGGTGGGAGCGGACGACATGGAGCTGGGGGACGGCCTCGTCACCGTGCAGCGCGCCCGCACGATCCAGTCCGCCGACACCGCGCTCGGCGCCATGTACGGGCTCACCGTCCCGCCCACCGTCACGCCCGGGACGCCCACCGTCCCGGCACCCGTCCCGGGCGTCCCGGGCAGCCTGGAAGGACCGGCCGCGCCCGCCCTGGAGGCCGCACCCGAACCGGAGGCCGGGACGGTCGGCGGGACGGTCGGCGGGGCGGGTGTCCCGGATGCCGTCACGCAGGCCAGCACCCCCGGCCCGGCCCAGCCGGACGAGGCCGGGACACCCGCCGGGACACCCACCGTCCCGGACCACGTCCCGGCCGTCCCGGCCGTCCCGGCCGTCCCGGTACCCGTCCCGGTACCCGTCCCGGGCGTGACGCTCGCCGAGCTCGCCCTCGTCGCGGGCGTGCCCGTGCCTGTCCCGGGCGAGGCGCTGGACGACGAGCAGCTGGCCGTCGTCCTGCGGTGGCTGCGCCACCACGACGACCCGCCGCTGTCCTACCGGCAGGCCAAGACCGTCTTCCGCGAGCACGGATTCGTCGGCAGCGAGGAGCGCGTCCGCCGCAGCTGGGGTGCCGTCCTGTCCCGCGAGGAAGAGACCGGCACCGCCGCCGACGACGGCATCACCGGCTGACCGGCAACCCCAGTCGCGGCCGTGCCATCCCGGCACGGCCCCGGCTGAGGCTGCCGCCCGCAGCCCGCAGACCGGCGAGCCCCGGCGAGCACCCCGCCCCGCGCGGCGTGCAGACCCGGCGAGCAGACCCGCGCGCGACCACACCGCACGCGCCCCGGGAGTACCCGTGGTCACCACGTTCGCCCTGGCCTTCTTCCTCACCGCCACCGTCACCGCAGCCCTCTGGCTCCTGCGCATCGACCGGCGAGCCCTGCGGCCCGTCATGACCACGGCCGCCCTCGTCATCGCCATCGGCGGCTACGCAGCCGCCCAACTCCACTGAGGACCACCCGTGCACATCACCTCAGCCGTCACCCTCGGCGGCGTCACCACCGGCACCGCCCTGCTCATCATCTACGGCACCTACTGGTGGCACCGCGAAAAGCACCGGCCCCGCACCCTGATCCCCGTCATCCTCGCCATCGCCTACGGCATGCTCATCACCCTCTCCGGCGGCGGCCTCCTCGGCTGGGGCTCCCGCATCACCCTGTGGGGCGGCAACCAGATCGGCGACAAGGCCCTGAGCTGGGGAGTCGGCGGCACCACCATGGACGTCACCCGCGCCCACCAGCTGGTCCTCGACCCCGGCGGCCACGTCGTCGTCCTCCTCCTGACCGTCACCCTCGTCTGCATCGCCAGGTTCTCCAAGAAGCTGCGCTCCTGGAAGCTCCTGCTCGGCCTGGCTGCAGGGATCTGCCTGGCCCTGTCCGGCACCGTCGCCGGCGCCGCCGCCATGCCCCTCGGCTCCTCGGTCAACGCGCTCGGCGCCGTCTTCACCCAGGAGATGGCCTCATGACCACCCAGACCAGCACCCCCGAGCCGGACCGCATCCTGCGCGGCCTCGACCAGCTCCTCACCGCCGCCGGCGCATGGCTCACCGCCGCCGACCACGAGACCGCCGGCCGCACCCGTGCCGCCCTCGGCCGCGCCACCGGCGGGGGAGTGGCCGCCTGGTTCACCGGCGGCTTGGCCTACGAACTCGGGCCCATCGCGTGGGGCGCCGCGGGCGGCCTGCTTGCCCTGTCCGTGTGGGTCGCCGGCGCACCCGACGACACCGAGTCCGACGACGAGGACCAGGAGGACACAGAGGAAGCCGAGATGGAGGACGACGACCAACTGCTCGACACGGACGCGTTCGCGGAACTGGTGCACGACGTCGCCCGAGGCGGCAACGTTCACCTCACCGCGATCGGACACCAGCTGTTCGAAGAGACCGGCCGGGAGTACGACGTGCTCGCCCTCTGCCGCGCCGCCGGCATCCCCACCAAGGCCGTCCGCGTCCCCGGCGCCGACCCGGCCGTCACCACCGGCATCCACCGGCTCGACCTGCCCCCGCTCCCCCCACCCCTCCCGACACCCCCTGTCGACGTTGTTTCCGCAGGTCAACACGCCAACAACAACACCAACAACACCACCGAGCAGATCGGAGAAGGGGCCGCGGTCATCATCAAGACCGCCCCCACACCCCGCCAGCACATCCACCCCTGACCCCGCTGTGCGGCCCGAGGCACCCACGCCCCGGGCCGCACAGCGGCATCATGAGGGCATGGAACCGCTCGACCTGCCCCCCGGCTACATGTCCGCCCACCAGGCCGCCACCACCCTCGGCATCACCCTGGGCGGCATCCGCGAGCTCCGGCGCCGCGGCCGGCTCACCGCCGTCGGCGGAAGCCCGCGCCAGCCGTACTACGACACCGAGCAGGTGCTCGCGCTCCTCGCCGAGCGCGCCGCCGCTTGACAGCAGGTCACAACCGGTGTGACGATCTTTCCGCAGACGTATGTCCGGACAAAGGACAGCAGGCCCCGCGCGGACACCGCCGGGGCCTTCGTCATGCCCCGGACCCGTCCCAGCCCACGGAGGCGCCACGGCAGGGGCACAAACGAGCGGCCCAGCCTCCGGGACGGGCAACAGGCCGCCACCCACGCCTGAACCACGGAGCAGCATCACATCGCACGTGATGCACCCCCTCTCGTAGGTCCACACCGTAGAACGCGGAGGTGGTCACCGTGGCCAGACGCCGGGCCCGCACCGTCTGCTCCGTCCCCGGCTGCCCCCAGCTCACCGACTCCGGCCGGTGCGCACAGCACCGCGCCCAGGCCGAACGGCAGCGCGGCAGCGCGAGGCAGCGCGGATACGGCGCCGCACACGAGCAGCGCTTCCGGCCCGGCGTACTCGCCCGCGACCCGGTGTGCGTCCTGTGCCAGCAGGCGCCCAGCCAGCATGCCGACCACTACCCCCGCAGCCGCCGCGAACTGGCCGCCGCCGGCCTGAACCCCGACGACCCGCAGTACGGCCGCGGTCTGTGCCAGCCCTGCCACGCCCGCGCGACAGCACGACACCAACCCGGAGGCTGGAACGCATGAGCGACACCCGCATCGTCCTCGTCAAGCCCGGCGACGTCCTCATCATCGGCAACGCCCCGAGCATCGACCATGAGGAAGTCGCGCCACTGCTGACCGGACTCCGCCAGCAACTCGGCCTGGCCCGCATCATGCTCTTCAGCGACGACATCGACCTCGCCGCTGTCGCCACCGCCGACCTGCGAGCAGGCGAGTGACCGTCATCCACGTCGTCACCGAGCAGGACGTCATCGAGCACCGGCCCGCACTGATCGCCTGGGCCAAAGCGAACGGGCTCGAACCCCGACTCATCGACCAGTGCGGCCTGACCATCGAGCAGGTCGGTGACCGCCAGATGATCGTCTACACCGAGCACCAGGTCGGCGCCCACGGTGCCAAGATCATCGACCCCGACCGCAACGAGGTGCTCAAGATTCCCCGCAGCCGCACCCTGACCCAGCCCCTGCCCGAGGGCATCGGCCAGCGTGTCTGCACCTGCACCCTGAGCGCTCGCTGCCCGGCCTGCTGCGGCACCGAGCCGGGCGCCGACACGGAGGGTGACCAGGCCCCTGGGGGGTGACCCCCAAGGCCAAGAGACGGCGGACCGCCGGGGAGGTGGCTCGCTGCGTGTACGGGTCTGGGGGTCCTCGGATCATGCGTCGAGTGACGCTCTGTGAACTGCGCCCGGCCGCGATGGCGGGGCGCTGACGTGCCGCGATGGCACCGGAGGGGTGATCGGCATGGCAGGCACGGGACCGGTTCCGAATCCGCAGACCCGCAGGCGGAACGCGCAGCAGGTGACGCCGCTTCCGGCGGCCGGGCGCGAGGGTGAGGCGCCGGTGTGGCCACTGCTGGACGATGTGGCGATGGTCGAGCGGCGCGATGCCGCGCGGCGGCTGGCGGACGAGCTGGAGCTGGCCTTGCTGGAGCCGGAGCTGACGGGGCGGAAGCGGACTGCGGCGCAGAAGAAGCTGGACGCGGCGCGGACCGAGGCGAACATCCTAGGCAGGCAGTTGGAGGCGGCTGCGGCGGCGGAGGGCGGCCTGTGGGCGGACCTGTGGGCGCTGCCGCAGGCGGTGATGTGGGAGCGTCAGCGGTCGGTGCGCGAGGTTGCGCAGTACGTGCGGTGGAAGATCAAGGCGGAGCTCGGGGATCTGGACGCGTCGAAGGAGGCGCGGATGCTTGCCGACCGGCTCGGTCTGAACCCCATGAGCATGGCCAGGCTGCGCTGGGAGGTCGGGGACGAAGGCGCGGCCGGCCGGCGGGCCGCCAGAGCGCCGCGGCGTACTGGTGACACCCGCGCCCGGCTTCGGGCGGTCGGCGACGAGGGATGAGGACCCCGGGGGTGCGCCGGAGCCTCGGCTACGCCCTCGCGGACTGGATCGAGACCTACCTGATCCACGGCCCCGGCGACGTCCAGGGTCAGGAGATCGAGCTCGACGAGGAGATCCTGCGCTTCATCGTCTGCTGCTACGCGATCGACGGCCGGGGCCGGCGGCGGGTGGACGAGGCCGTGCTGTCCCGGGCGAAGGGCCGCGCTAAGAGCGAGTACGCCGGGATGCTGGTCGTGGCCGAGGCCCTGGCGCCGGTCCGCTTCGACCACTGGGCCGAGGCCGGGGAGATCTCCGACTGGGGGTACGAGTACCAGAAGGGCGAGCCAGTCGGCCGCCCGGTCACCTATGCGTTCATCCGGTGCCTGGCCACCGAGGAGACGCAGACCGGCAACACCTACGCCAACGTCACCTACATGCTGGAGCACTCCGAGGCGCTGGCCGAGGATTACCCCGGCGTGGACGTCGGCAACGACTGGCAGACTTCGACCCGGGTCTTCCTGCCGGGCGGCGGCGAGATCCGGCCCTCGACCGCATCGAGCGCGGCGAAGGACGGCGGTAAGGAGTCGTTCTTCGTCGCGGACGAGACGCACCTGTATGTGCTGCCCGAACTGCGCGACATGTACGAGACGGTGCAGCGCAACACGATGAAGCGGTATACCGCGGAGCCGTGGGGCCTCCAGACCACGACCATGTACGCGATCGGCGAGGACAGCATCGCCGAGCGCACCCACCGGGACGCGAAGGCGCACAAGGCGCCGCGGCTGCACTTCGATCACCGGCAGGCTCCGGCGAGCCTGATCGAGGATGCCGTCTACGACGACCCGGTACAGCTGAAGCTGGGGCTGATCCAGGCGTATGGCCCGGCGGCGTCGTGGATGGACCTGGACCGCATGGTGGTCCTGGCGCACAAGCCGTCCCAGGATCGGGCGAAGTTCCGCCGGTACTTCCTCAACCTGCCGGTCAGCATGTCGGACACGTGGCTGTCCCGGCATCTGTGGGAGCGGTGCGCGCTGCCGCAGGAGGTCGCGCCCGGCACGGAGATCACGCTCGGCTTCGACGGCTCCGACCATGACGACTGCACCGCCATCACCGCGTGCCGCGTGTCGGACGGGTACGTTTTCACCCCGCGGTTCGCCGACGGCCGGCAGATGATCTGGACCAAGTGGGACCAAGGCGACCCGGACTCCTGGCGGGTGCCGCGCGCCGAGGTCCGGACGGCGATGACGTACCTGCGGCAGACCTACCGGGTCGTGGCCGCCTACGGCGACCCGCCGGACTGGCGGGACGAATGTGACGCGTGGGCCGAGGAGTTCGGCGAAGACATCTTCCTCATCTTCGAGACCCGGGTGGCGACCCGCATGTGCCCGGCCCTGGATCGCCTCAAGACCGCGGTGACCTCGGGCGAGCTGACGCACGACGGCAACGAGACGCAGGCCGGCCACGTCGGCAACGCGATGCCGGTCCGGCGCCCGTCCGGGACCGCGATCGGCAAGCCGTCCCACGACCGGAAGATCGACAGCGCGGTCACGGCCGCGCTGGCGGTCGAGGCCCGCGCGGACTGGCTCAAGCGCGAGGCCGCGGCCACCTCGAATTCGTTCTCCGCTTACGGATAGGAGGTTCACCGGTGCCGGTGCCCGCGCAGGAGGCCCTCCGTATCACCCGTGTGCTCGAACAGAAGCTGGACGAACGGCAGAAGAACATTGCCGTGTGGGACGACTACTACGGCGGCAAGCACAACCTCGGGTTCGCCTCGCCCCGCTTCAAGGCCGCCTTCGGGGGGCTGTTCGGGACCTTCGCCGACAACTGGTGCGAGGTGGTCTGCGACGCCCCCGCGGAGCGGCTGACCCCCGTGGGCTTTCGGTTCGGCACCGGCGACGACAAGGAGCCGGCTGAGGCCGACAAGGACGCCCAGCGGATCTGGCAGGCCAGCTCGATGGACGCCTGGGCGAAGGTCGCCCACACCGAGGCCATGGTGAAGAGCCGGGCCTTCGTGCTGGTGTGGGTGGAAGATCCGGACGCCGAGCAGTCGGAGCCGGAGATCACGGTCGAGGACGCGACGCAGTGCATCGTGGCCTACGAGCCGGGGTCGCGCCGCCGGCGCAAGGCCGCGCTCAAGCGCTGGGACGGCGAGGACGGCTTCACCTACGCGACGCTCTACCTGCCGGACGAAATCTGGAAGTGGCGCCGCTTCTCACTCAGCTCCAGCCTGGCCCTTCCGGCATCGCTGACGGCCGGCTGGCAGCCCCGCGGGGACGCTCCGAACCAGCAGCGCATCCCCAATCCGCTCGGCCGCGTGTCCATGGTGGAGCTGCGCAACCGCCCCCGGCTGGTGAGCGATCCGACGCCCGAGCACAAGGGCGTCATGCCGCTGCAGAACGCGGTGAACAAGCTGGTCGCGGACCTGATGGTGGCCGCCGAGGCGGGCGCGTTCCCGGCCCGCTGGGGTACGGGTATCGACCTGCCGAAGGATCCGATCACCGGGCAAGAGATTGATGATCCGGAGCTGTGGCGCCTGGCCGTCAACAAGATGCTGCGCGCGTCCAACCCGGCCGCGAAGTTCGGGAACTTCGCCGCGGCCGACCTGTCCAACTTCGTGGCCGGCATCGAGCTGCTGACCGGCCACATCGCGGCGATGTCCCGGACGCCCGCGACGTACTTCATGGGCAAGGTCCAGAACATCGCCGCGGACACGATGACCGCGGCCGAGACCGGCCTGGTCGCCAAGTGCGGGGACAAGACCACCTTCCTCGGCGAGGACTGGGAAGAGGTCATGCGGCTGGCGTTCCTGGTCAAGGGCGACACCAAGCGCGGTAACAACCCGCTCGCGGAGACGATCTGGGCGAACGTCGCCTACCGCTCCGAAGCCCAGCTCATGGACGCCCTGGCGAAGAAGAAGACGCTGGGTGTGCCGTGGCGGCAGCTCATGGAGGACGCCGGCTACACCCCCACGCAGATCGACCGCATGGAAGTGATGCTGGAGCAGGACTCCGCGCGGGCCGCCAGGGCGCTGGCGTTCGGCGTCCCCGAGGGGGACACCACTGGCGACGTGCCGCCGGCGGATGCGGCGCCGGTGCCCGAGGCCGCGTGATGGCCGGGCCGACGCGGGCCGCCGAGCGGCGGCGGGCGCAGCAGCAGCTTCTGGCGCTGCGCACGATGCGGGCCGCCGACCGGCTGTGGCGGGAGGTCAGCCCGACGCGGATCACCGCGTCGTGGCGGACCATCGCCAACCACATGGCCGCGCTGCTCATCGCGGCGCAGCAGGCCGCCGCCGCGGGCGCGCAGAGCTACGTGGACGACGTGGTGACCGAGCTGGGTGGCGAGTCCGATCCGGCCGGGGACCTGAATCCTGCGGCGTTCGCCGGCCGGGCGGCCGACGGGCGTTCGCTGGCGTCGCTGCTCGACCAGCCCAGGATCACGACGCTGACCAACTTGGCAGCCGGTGCGGGGCCACGGCAGGCGCTCGACGCGGGCCGGGTGCAACTTCTGCGGATCGTCGGGTCGGAGACCGCGGACGCCGGCCGGTCGGCGGCCGGGGCGGGCATCACCAGCAACCGGACGTGCACCGGCTACGTGCGGGTCATCGCCCCGGGCGCGTGCAACAGGTGCGTGATCCTGGCCGGGATGACGTTCCACACGGAGGTCGCCTTCCGGCGTCATCCGCACTGCCACTGCACGAACGAGCCGACGATCGCGGGGCGTTCGCGGCCGCACACCGACCCGGATGCCTACTTCCACAGCCTGACCCGGGCGCAGCAGGAGGCGACGTTCGGCCGGGCCGGGGCCCGCGCGATCCGCGACGGCGCCGACATCAACGCGGTGGTGAACATCCGCCGCCGCGGCGCGCTGTACACGACCACGGACGCCTACGGCCGCCGGGTGCAGGCCACCCGCGAGGGCACCACCCGCCGGGGCGCCTACTACCGGGCCGAGCGCGCCCGGATCTCGCAGCAGACCGGCATCCGGTACGCCCGTGACCGCATCGAGGCCCAGCAGGGCCTGCCCGCGTTCCGGCTGGCCGGGGCCCGGCTGACGCCGGAGGCGATCTACCAGACCGCGGCGACCCGCGAGGACGCTATCGCGCTGCTGCGGCAGTACGGCTACCTCATCTGACCCGGTGCGGCGCGACGCCGCCCACGACACCCAGGAGAGCGCGATGCTCGACACCACCCTGCCCCGCCGTGTCCTGTTCGGTGCCGACGGCGCCGGCTGGTCCCACCCCTACGGTCGGGCCGCCTTCGGCGTGTTCTACGCGGACGGCGGGGACGGGGCCGACGGCGGTACGGACGACGGCGCAGACGACGCCGGCGACGACGGCGGCACGGACGACGACCAGGACGACGACCGCGACGGCGACGACCAGGACGACGACCAGCTCGGGGAGAAGGGCCGCAAGGCGCTGCGGGCGCTGCGCAAGGAGAACCGCAGCCTGAAGGCGGAGAACCGCACGCTGAAGTCCGGGACGGGCAAGCCGGCCGCCAAGCAGGACGGCAGGCAGGGCACCGGCGAGGGGGACGACGACCCGGCGGAGATCCGGCGCCTGGCCCGCGAGGAGGCCCAGGCTGAGGTCTGGGCCGACCGGGTGGATGCCGCGGCGATCGCGGTTGCGGCCGGGCGCCTGGCCAATCCGCAGCTCGCCTCGCGGCTGCTGGACCTGTCCGACATCCCGAAGAACGACAAGGGCCGGCCCGACCGTGAGGCGATCACCGAGCTGATCGACGAACTGCTCGAAAACGAGCCGTACCTGGCTGCGAAGTCCGCGACGGACACCGGCCGGCGATTCCAGGGCGGCGCCGACAGCGGCGCCCGCAAGCCCGCCAAGAAGGCCGCCGGGAGTCTCGGCGAGGCCATCGAAGCCAAGCTCGCCGGCAAGTCCGGCTGACCGACCGACCAGGAGTAGACCATGCCCGTGACGCTCGCTCAGGCGAAGCTCAACGCGACCGACGACATCGACACGTTCGTCATCGACGAGTTCCAGAAGTCCAGCTTCCTGCTGGACAACATGACGTTCGATGACGTCGTGAACCAGGCCGGGTCCGGTGCGACCCTGACCTACGGCTACACCCGCCTGATCACCCAGGCCGACGCGGCGTTTCGCGCGATCAACTCCGAGTACACCCCGGCCGAGGTCACCAAGGCCCGCTACACCGTCGACCTCAAGCCGCTCGGCGGCAGCTTCCAGATCGACCGTGTCCTGGACGGGATCGCGGCCGCCGCGGAGACCACGCTGCAGATGCAGCAGAAGATCAAGGCGACCCGCGCGAAGTTCGCCGACGCGGTGATCAACGGCGACACCGCCGTGGACGCCGCCGGCTTCGACGGCCTGTCCAAGATCCTCACCGGCAGCTCGACGGAGTACCTGCCGCTCAACAACGGCGTGAGCACCGGATACCTCGACTGGACCGCGGTCGCCGACAAGGCAGGTGCGCTGGTCCAGCTCCGGCACGTGGACGCCTGGCTGTCCGCGATGGACGAGACCCCGGGCGCGATCATGGGCCCGAAGAAGACCCTGGCCGCGTTCAAGACCCTCGCCATCTGGGCCGACCAGTACGACAAGACCCAGGACGCCTTCGGCCGCCCCGTCGAGCGCTACAACGGCATCCCGCTGGTCGACCTCGGCGCGAAGGCCGGCGCGAACACCGACGTCATCGGCCTGGTCAGCCGCGACACCGACGCCGGCGGCGCGGGCGGCACCATCACCAACCTCGGGGACCTGTTCGCGGTCCGCTTCGGCCTGGACGGCTTCCACGGCGTGTCCATGGCCGGGCGCCCGCTGGTCAAGAACTGGCTGCCCGATTTCACCACCTCGGGCGCCGTCAAGACCGGCGAGGTCGAGCTGGGCCCGGCCGCGGTCGTCCTGAAGGCGACCAAGGCCGCCGCCGTCCTGCGCAACATCAAGTCCGCCTGAGAGGAACGCCGACATGGCACGCATCGAGACCCCTGTCGCCGGCTACACCGGCGACGGCCCCGGCGGGATCCACTTCGTGGACGGCGTCGCCGAGACCGACGACCCGGCGGTGATCAGCTACTGCCACGGCGCCGGCTACCTGGTCGACGGCGAGCGGTCCAACCCGCTCGCGGCCGGCCCGGCCCTGGCCGTTGCCGACCCGCGCGAGGTGACCACCACCGTGGTCGGCTCGCCCACCCGGGACGCAGCCGTCGACCCCCGGCCGCAGGACTTCCGGCCGCCGGTCAACGCCGGGCAGGCGAACCCGCACGGACCGGAGGTGTACGCCCCGGGCCTGCCCGGCGGCGGCCTTCAGCCCACCGCCCCGCCCGCCGAGCCGGATGCCGGGCCGGACACCGACAGCGGGACGCCCCGGCCGGCGCAGGCCGCGCCCGTCGCCGACTGGCGCGCCTACGCCTCCACCCGCGCCCAGGACAGCGACGAGACCGCGGCCATCGAGAAGATGACCAAGGCCGAGCTGATCACCAAGTACGGGAACTGACATGGCGCTGCCGCCGTTCGCGACGGCCGACGACCTCAACGGCCGGGTGTCCTGGGAACTGTCGGAGATGGAGCGCACCCAGGCGACCCGGCTGCTGGCCGACGCGTCCCACCTGATCCGGGCGGCAGCCGGCTACCAGCAGATCACCCGCGTGGACCACGACGCGGTCATCCTGCGGGGCTCGTGCACAGCGCGGCTGGTGCTGCCGCAGCGACCCGTGAGGGACGTGAGCCAGGTCGCCGGCCTGACCGCCGCGCAGTGGGCCTGGGACGGCGGCCAGGCCCTGGCCCGCCTCGACGGGTGGGTGTGGCAGGGGCCGGTGACGGTCACGTACTCGCACGGTCTGGACGAGGACGACATCGCGTACCAGGTCGCGGTGTCGGTGGCGTGCGACGCGGTCAAGCGCTGCCTGATCAACCCCGACATGATCCGGCAGCGCTCGATCGACGACTACGCCGAGACCCTCGCTGACGCCCGCGCCACGCTCCTGCAGGGCGAGACGGACACCATCCGCCAGGCGTTCGCCGGACCGCAGTGGGGTGTCTCGTGAGGGGCCTGGACGTGCTCCTGGCCCGGGGCCGGGCCGCGCACGAGGATCTGATGGTGGACACGGTGCGGGTGTACCGGCAGGGCGAGGGCGTCTTCGACCGGGCGACCGGCACCACCGTTCCCGGCCCGCAGACGCTGTTCTACGGCCCCGGCCGGGGCCGGGTGAAGCCCTCCTCGCTGTCCACGGCGATGGAGGAGGAGGCCGGGGAGCGGGAGGTCGTCTTCAACCGGTACGAGGTGGCGCTGCCGTGGGGATCTCCGATGCCGGAAGGGCAGCGGATCCTGCCCGGCGACCTGGTCGAGGTGGCCGCGTCGCCGGACGCCCGCCTGACGGGCCTGACGCTGTGGGTGACCGGCGTCCAGTTCTCCGCCACCGCCACCGCGTGGCGTATCGAAACGGAGGACCGTTCGTGAGCGCGAACCCTGTGGACGACGTCGAGCTGCGGCGGCTGGAGGCGCACCTGATCCGGCTCCTGCCGCAGGCCGAGCGGGACGCTATCGCGGCGGTGCGGCGCGGCGCGGTCAACATCAAGAACGACTGGAAGGCCAACGCCCGCGCGTCTGCGCCCAAGCACGCCCCGCAGTACCCCAACGCGATCGGTTTCGACGTGCACCGGGCCGGGCCGGTGACGATCGCCGACATCGGCCCGGACAAGGCCGGCCCGCAGGGCGCGTTGGGCAACCTGCTGGAGTACGGGTCGGCCCGCAACCCGCCGCACCGCGACGGCGGGCGCGCCCTGGACGCGGAAACGCCCCGCTTCGAGGCGCAGATGGCCCTGATCGTCGGCCGGGGCCTGGCGTGGCTGTGACCGCACCGCAGGTGCTGCCGCACGTGGACGCCGTCCAGGCCGCGCTGGCCGCGGGCGGGTTGACCGTGTATCTCGGCGGGGCCCCGCCGAGGCCGGCCGACCGGTACGCGGTGCTCTACCCCGAGCCCGGCCAGGCGGTCCGCGAGTCCCTGGCCGACGCCCGCACCCACTGGTCGGGGGTGGTCACCATCACCAGCGTGGCCACCACCGCGGAGCAGGCCCTGTGGGTCGCGGACAAGATCCGGGCCGCACTCGCGGGCCCGCTGGTGGTCCAGGGCCGGGTGGCGTGGCGGCCGGAAGAGCTCGGGGGGCCGCCGCTGGCCCGCGACGACGACGTGACCCCGCCCCTGTTCTACGCGCCGGTGCAGTACCGGCTGCAATCCATCCCGTCCTGAAGGAGAACCCCTCATGGCCACCCTGGCAGTGCAGACCATCAAGCTCGGCGGGACCGCGCCGACGTACTCGGCCGCCGCGGCGGGCACGAAGATCGCCTGCGACGAGCGGACGTTCCTGCACGTGAAGAACACCGCGGGCAGCTCGATGACCGTCACCCTCACCGCCACCGGTCAGATCCGCGGGCAGCTCGTCGCGGACCTGGTCGTGACCGTGCCCGCCACCACCGGCGACGTGATGATCGGCCCCATCCCGCGGGAGCTGTTCGCCGGCCCCGCCGACGGCCTGGCCACCGTCACCTACTCGTCCACCACGAACGTCACCGTCGCGGCCCTGCGCATCTGACCGCACCCCGCCCCCGCCCCGCCCCGTCTCCGCCCCTTCTGGGGCTTTTTTCATGCCCTGAGGAGGGCTCATGACCGACGTGATCAGCGACGGAAAGACCAGGGTCGCCATCGCCCTGTCCCTCGCCAACATCAACGCGCCGACCGTCGCCGAGTGCACGGCCGCCCAGGACATCACCCCCCGCCTGACCCCGGACGGCCTGAAGCTCGACCCGACCACCGCCGACGTCGACACCTCCAGCCTGGCATCGACGTTCGACACCAAGGAGGTCGGCCGGGTCGGCTACGACACCGAGTTGACGTTCAAGCGCGGCACCACCACCCAGGAGGACTGGCCCTACCAGAACCTGGTCTACGGCGTGCACTGCTACGTCATCGTGCGCCGGGCCGTGGACTACGCCACCGCGTGGGCCGCCGGCCAGCAGGTCGAGGTCTACCCGGTGGTCTGCGGTGAGCGCGCCAACGTGTCGCCGGCCGCCAACGAGGTGATGAAGTTCGTGTCGCCGATCAAGGTGTACGCGGCGCCGGCGACCAACGCGCTGGTGGCCGCCTGATGCCCGACATCGCCGACATCCTCGCCGCCGCCCGGCCCCGGGAGACCGTCACCCGGATCTGCACGGCCGGCGACGTCGCGGCCGAGGTCGACGCGCTCACCGCCGAGCTGGCCCGGGTCTCCGAGGACTGGGAGCCGGGCGACCTCACCGCCGTCCACCCGGGCCGGGAGGTCGCAGCCAAGCTCGCGGACGCCAGGGAGCGGATGCGGGCGGCCGAGGTCGAGTTCCGGTTCCGGTACATCGGCGACCGCGCGTACCAGGACCTGCTGGCCGCGCATCCGCCGGCCGACCACAAGGAGGCGTTCGACCCGGCCTCGTTCCCGCCGGCGCTGATCGCCGCGTCCTGCATCGACCCGGTGATGACCGAGGACCAGGCCAGGGAGCTGTTCGAGGTCGTCAACGAAGGCCAGATCAAGAAGCTGTTCGACGCGGCGTGGGACGCCCACAACGACGCGCCCGAGGCTGTCCCTTTCTCGTTGGCCGCCTCCGCACTCCTGGCGGGCCTTGGCGGCGAGAAGTAGAAGCCGCACGGGCGCACGGCGTGCCCCGCTCCGTGTTCATGGGGCGCGTCGTGCAGCCCGGCGAGCCGCTGTGGCTGCCCGACGACCGGGCGTGGGCCCTGGCGCTCGCCCAGGTCGAGGCCGACCGGTGCCCGGACTGCGGCACCGAGTGGGGCGACGCGACCGCCCCAGAGAACGAGTTCGAGTTCGACGCCGAGGTGATCCGCTGCCACGCCTGCAAGGCGTCGGCGACCCGGGTCAAGGCATTCCAGGACGGCGGCGGGAACCCCGCCGGCCTGCACGTCCACATCAAGCGCCGCAAGGGGGTCTGACGGTGGCTGACCGCACTGTGACCGTCCGTCTGCGGGCGGACATCTCCGGCTACACCCGCGGTATCCGCTCGGCCGCATCATCCACGAACGCCCTGGCCGGCGCGGGCGCCGCCGCATCCGCGGCCCTGGTCACCGGCTTCGCCCTGGCCGTCAGCGCCGCGGCGAAGGTCGACAAATCCTTGTCCAACGTCCGCGCGGTGAGCGGCGCGTCCCGCAAGGAGATGGAACAGCTCCGCAGCGCGGCACTGGACGCGGGCAAGAGCACCGCCTACAGCGCGTCGGAGGCCGCCGACGCCGAGGCGGAACTGGCTCGGGCCGGGGTGTCGGTGGCGAACATCACCGGCGGCGCCCTCAAGGGCTCCTTGGCGCTGGCCGCGTCCGGTCAGCTCGACCTGGCCGAGGCCGCGACCATCAGCGCGCAGGCCATGAACACCTTCAACCTGCAGGGCAAGGACGTCGGCCACATCGCCGACGTCCTGTCCGCCGGCGCCAACAAGAGCGCGGCGGACGTCCACGGCCTGGGCGAGTCCCTGCGGATGGGCGGCCTGTTGGCGGAGCAGACGGGCTTGTCCCTGGAGGACACCGTCGGCGTGCTGTCCGCGTTCGCCGACCACGCCCTGATCGGCAGTGACGCCGGCACGTCGCTGAAGACGATGCTGCAGCACCTCACCCCGCAGTCCCAGGAAGCCCGGGACATGATGGACAAGTTGGGCTTCAGCGCCTACGACAGCAGCGGCAAGTTCGTCGGCCTGTCCGAGCTGGCGGCCAGGCTGCAGAAGAGCTTCGGGAACCTCACGCCGGAGGCCCGCAACGCTGCGATGGGCGTTATCTTCGGCTCGGACGCGGTGCGCGCTGCGACCGTGGTCTACGGGCTGGGCGCCCAAGGCGTCAACAAGTACGTGGCCGAGGTCAACGACTCGGGTGCCGCCGCGCGGATGGCCGCGATCCAGACCGACAACCTCTCCGGTGACATGGAGCGGCTGCGCGGAGCCATCGAGGTGGCGCTCATCCAGGGCGGCTCCGCGGCGACCGGCGCGCTGCGCGACATGGTCAAGTGGACCACCGCGCTGGTCAACGCCTACGCCGACCTGCCCCCGGGCCTGCAGAAAGGGGTAACGCTCTTCGCGGGCATCGGCGGCGGTGCCGGCCTCGCCGCGGCCGGCCTGCTCCTGCTGCTGCCCCGCATCGCCGCCACCCGCACCGCCTTGTCCAGCCTGGGCGTCACCGCGGCCGGCACCCGGTCCGCCCTCCTGACGGTGGGCAAGGTCTCTGCCGTCATCGGCGTGCTGGTGGCGCTCGGCGCCGCAACCCGACAGCTCCAGTCGATCATGGACGGCTCCGGGCCCAGCGCCAACGAACTGACGGCCTCCGTGGTCGACCTCGGACAGAAGGGCAAGGTCTCCGGGGCGCTGGCCAAGAAGTACGGCGAAGACCTCGGCGGCCTGACCGACGCCATCTCCACGCTGTCGTCGTCCGGCGCGAACAACAAGGCCATCCAGTTCTTCGACAAGCTCAGCACCGGATTCGGCCAGTTCGGGACGAGCGAACTCGACAAGGCGAAGGACAACATCAAGGGCTTCGACGAGTCGCTCGCCGCCCTCGTCGCCTCCGGCAACGCCAAGATCGCCGCTGCCGCGTTCAAGCAACTGACCGACGCTGAGGCCGCACACGGCAAGAGCGTCGCGGACGTCAAGAAGCTGATGCCCCAGTACGTGGACGCACTGGCCGGACTGGAAACGCAGGGCAAGCTCACAACGGCCGGCCAGAAAGCGCTGGGCGACCAGACCACGGTCACCGCCGACGACCTGCAGGACACCCGCACCGAGGCGGAGAAGCTCACCGACGCCCTGGACGCCCTCAACGGCATCAACATCGACGTGGCCAGCAGCTCGATCGACTTCCAGAGCAGTCTGGCCGACCTCAAGGCGTCCGTGAAGGACAACGGGCACAGCCTGGACCAGCACACGGACAAGGGCCGCAAGAACGCCCAGGCTTTCCTGGACGCCGCCCAGGCGGCCGAGAAGAACGCGCAGGCCATCGCCCAGCAGACCGGCTCCCAAGAGGCCGGGACGAGGGCGCTGGCCGCGAACGTGGCCCAGCTCCGGAAGAAGATGATCGCGGACGGTTACTCCCGCGACGTCGTCAACAAGCTCATTGCGGCCTACGCCAAGGTGCCGACCGGCGTCACCACCACGGTTGCCGCGAAGACGGACCCGGCGGTGACTGGCCTGGAGGCGGTGAAGAAGCAGCTGGCCGGCATCCCTGCCGGCCACACCGTAACGGTCAAGGCGCCGACCGCCGAGGCGATCAAGGCCCTGAGGGATCTGGGCTTCAAGGTTGCCGCTCTGCCTGGCAAGAAGATCTCGGTCACGGTGCCCACCGACGGGCCGAAGGCCGCGGTCGCCCGCATCCAGGCGTACCTGGCCACCTTGCAGGACAAGACGATCGTCCTGACCACCGAGAACCGCACCATCAACAGCGGCAAGGGTGGCAGGGGGCCGAACGCGGCGAGTGCCGACGGCAACATCTTCCGGGCCTTCGCGTCCGGCGGGGTGGAGCGGCACGTTGCGCAGATCGCCCCGGCCGGGGCGATGCGGCTGTGGGCGGAGCCGGAGACCGGCGGGGAGAGCTACATCCCGCTGGCGCCGTCCAAGCGGGGGCGGTCGCGTGCCATCGCCGAGGAGACCGTGCGGCTGCTCGGCGGCAAGGGCATCGCCTGGTACGCCAACGGCGGAGTCTCCTACACCCCCACCGCGTCACCCACCCTGGGCGGCACGGGCAACCCCATGGACCGCTACAACGCCGCCAACGACAAGCTGAAGGCCGCGTGGGCGGCGCTGACCAAGACCCTCGCGGACGCGGCGAAGAAGACCACCCAGTTGCACGACGCCGAGGCGAACCTGCGCCGGGTCCGCGGCGGGCACCACACCGAGGCCCAGCTCGCGGCGGCGGAGAAGAAACTCTCCGACGCGCGGAAGGCGTCGGCGGCCGCCAACAAGGCGGTGTCCTCGGCGAAGGGCGACGTCTACGCGGCAGACGCCGCCCTCGGGGTCGCCCGCGGCTCCCGCAACCCCGCCTTCAACCTCGCCGCCTACCAGAAGCAGCTGTCGATCTCGGTCGCATCGACCAACGCCTGGCGCACCAACCTGGCCAAGATCGCCCGCCGTGGCGGCAGCGAGATCGAGAGCGTGCTGGAGGGCCTGGGGGAGGACGGCTACGCCTTGGTCAAGTCTCTCGCCAAGGCGTCGGACAGGCAGTTCGCAGACATCACCAAGAAGCTCTTGGCGACGGCCGGAATCGCCAAGGCGACGCTCGCGGATTTCAACAACCAGGTCAACGCGTCGACCAAGGTCAACGCGCAGTTCGCGGCAGACCTGCAGAAGCTCGCGGGCGAGGGGTACGGCGACCTCGCGCAGGCCCTGGCCGCGCAGGGCGACAGCGCGGCGCAGGCCCTCGCCCACCAGGCGGCCGGTTCCGCGAAGGGCGCGGCGGCGGCCAGCAGCGCGGTCGCCAAGAGCAACGCCGTGCTCACGGGTGACGACCTCGCCAATGCCCTGGTCCTCCTGGCCACCCTCCGGAGCCGGCCCGGCGCCGGCTTCGCGGCGCTGGCCGGCGCGGGCCTGGACGCGGCCACGGTGCGGGCGCTGGCGCCCCGGATCATGGGCCAGATCCGGGCGCTGCCGGCGGCGTACCGGACGGAACTGCTGACCGAGCTGGCCGGGCAGTCCGGTGCGACGGCGATGGCGCGTGGCGGGCTGCTGACCCGGCCGACGACCGTCCTGGCAGCAGAGGCCGGGAGTCCGGAGTGGTGGATCCCGCAGAACGGGTCCGCCCGGTCGGCCGGGCTGCTGTCGGCCGCGGCGGCGGCGCAGGGCTACCAGCTGGTGCCCGCCGGCCGGTGGGCCGGGCCCGCGACCGCCCCGGCCGGGCCGACGCACGTCGACCGGTCGCAGCACGTGCACCTCAGCGGCGCCCAGCAGAGCTTGGGTGAGCAGCGCGCGGACCTGCTGCGGCACATGACCGTCCTGGCCTGACAGCCCGAACCGGAAGAAGGTGGTGGCCGGATGATGCCCGGGATGGGGCTCGGCGGCCGGCGGGTCGACCTCGGACCGCTGCAGCTCGGCCAGGTCGACGGCCAGGGAGTGGCCTGGCGGATCGGGGCGGACGGGCTCCAGGGCTGGGACAGCGCCGAGGTGCGGTCGAGCGTGACACAGCGGGAGGCGGCGCACGGTGCGTGGATGGGACCGACCTATCTCGGGGAGCGGGTCATCACCCTGGGCGGCACCATCGCCGCGCCGTCGCCCCAGCTGCTGGACGGGGCGGTCGAGCAGCTGCTCGCCGCCGTGCCCATGGAGTCCGGGTACGCGACGCTGACCGTCTACGAGACGGTGCCCAAGCAGGCGATGGTGCGGCAGTCCGGGAAACCGGTGATCAAGTACGAGACGGACACGGTCGTCACCTGGAGTCTGCTGGTGACGGCGCCGGACCCGCGCCGGTACGGCACCGACCTGCGGACAGCCAGCACTGGGCTGCCGTCCACCACCGGCGGCCTGGTCCTGCCGGCCGCGACCCCGTGGACGCTGAGCGCCACCACGGTCACGGGCTTCATCTCGGCAACGAATGAGGGCAGCATCGCGAGCCTGCCGGCGCTGTCGATCGCCGGGCCGGTGCAGCAGCCCAGTGTCAGCGTGCGGTACCCGGACGGCACCGTAACGACCCTGGCGTACTCGCAGACGCTCGGCGCCGGTGACGTCCTGGTCCTGGACTGTGCGGCGCACACCGCGGTGCTCGGGGGCGCGTCCCGGCGCCGGTATCTGTCCGGCCCGTGGCCCTCGATCCCGGCGTCGTCGGTGCAGATCCTCTTCTCCGCTCCCGTCTACAGCTCTACCGCTCAGCTGACCGCCACCTGGCGGGCGGCCTGGAAATAGGAGGCGGACGTGCCCTTCACCGACGACCCGGTCTGGATCGACGGCCTGACATACTCGGGCGCCGAGATGCGCCGGGTCGAGGCCATGTCGCTCATGACCAACGGCAGTGCCGCGGGCAGCCTGGGAGGCGTGCGCCCGGGAGATCCGGGCCTGCTGGCCTCCCTGGCCGGCATGTCCATCAGCGTGGCCGCCGGAGTCGCCGCCATCGCTTACCCCGGACAGGGGGTGTACCGGACCTTCAGCCCGACCACCTGGACCGGCACCGTCTCCACCGCGCACGCCAGCCTGACCCGGATAGACCTGGTGTACCTGAGGGTGTGGGACGGCGCGGTGGACGCCTCCGGCCTGACCCAGGGCGATGTGGTGTACCTGGCGGGGACGCCGGGGTCCGGGACGGCGCCGACACCGTCCGGCACGCAGGTCTACATCACCCTGGCGGCCATCACGGTCCCGGCGGGGAGCACCACGCCGACGGTGCAGGATCTGCGCCCCTACGCGGTCGCGCCGGGCGGCATCGCCCCCGGCGGGGCCGTGTCCGGGTACTACGCCGGCCAGTACCGGGACAACCCGGCCACGGGCGCCCTGGAGCGGTACACCGGGACGGGCTGGGTGCCGTACAGCCAGTTCCTGACCGCCCGCAAGACCGCCGACCAGCAGGTCAGCGCCAGCACCGCTTTCCAGACGGACAGCCAGCTCACCGTGCCCCTGGCAGCCAACGCGGCCTACGCCGTCGACGCCTTCATCATCTACAGCACCCCGGACAACGCCGAGTTCAAGGCCCAGTGGGCGGCGCCGTCCGGTGCGACGATGCTGTGGTCGCCGTGGGCGCTGTCGGGCGGCACCTCCGACACCGGGGGGATCCGGGCGGCCGTCGGCTCCGGCGGCTGGACCGTGACATCCACCCTGCCCAGCACGACCAACGTGGCGGGCCGCCCGGTCGGCACCATCACCACGACCACCGCCGGCAGCCTCACCTACCAGTGGGGGCAGTCCGTCTCCGACGCCGCCGCGACGACCGTGCGCGCCGGGTCATGGCTGCGCGCGCACCGGATCGCCTGAGTGCCGGCCTACGAACTCGACTGGTACGCCGCAGACCTCATGACGGGCGTCGTCGTCGAAGAGCTGCTGTCGCTGGTGCCGTCGGGGCCGCTGGAGCGGCGTCTGGGCTCGTCGTCGAGCGTCACCGCGGACCTGGGCCTGGCCGGGGCGCCGGCCGACTGGGAGTACGCCACCACCCCCGGCCGGTCCATGCTGGTGGCCGTCGACCGCCTCACCCAGCAGCCGGTGTGGACCGGGATCGTCCTCACCCTGGACCGGGGCACCGCCATCACCGCATCGCTCGGCCTGGCGACCCCCGAGGCGTACCTGGACCGCCGGTACACCGGCGACTACACCGCCACCGCGGACCAGGCGGCCATCATGACCGGCGTCAGCCAGGCACTGCTGGTGGACGGACCGCCGGTCATCGTGGACGCACCCGCCGTGGGTGTCACCGGCGCCTACACGGTGGGCGACGGCGACGACCGCACCATCCTGTCCGTGCTGCAGGAGATCCAGCAGCAGGACGGATGGCCCGAGTGGACCATCGACACCCAATGGGCGGACGCCGGCCGGTCCGCCGTGCAGCTCGTTCTGCGGATCCGCCCCCGCATCGGCGTAGTCCGGCCCGACCCGGACGCGGTCTTCGACCTGCCCGGGTGCATCACCTCCTACAGCCAGGCCCAGTCCTACGAGGCGGGCAAGGGCGCCACGCAGGTGCTGGCCTGGGGAGCCGGGGAGGGCGCGGCCCGGCTGCACAGCGCGGTCTACACCGCCACCGACCTGATTGCGGCCGGCTGGCCCCGATGGGTCTACCGCTACACCCCCGCCGCCGGCGGCACCGACCCCGCCGCCCTCAACGCCTCCGCGGTGCAGGCCCTGTCCGACCTGCGCACCGGCGCCTCGGCCTGGACGGTCACCGCCGCCGCGTCCGCCGCGCCCCGCCTCGGCCGCGACTGGGCCCTGGGCGACTCCATCGGCCTGCACGTCGAGCCCGGGGCGAGCCTGGGCCACCCGTCCGGCGTCGACATCACCGCCCGCGCCTACGGCTGGCAGCTCGACCCGGGCGCCAACGCCGTCACGCCGATCCTGCTGGAGGACATCTGAGATGCCACTGCCCGCAGACCGGATGCCGGGCGGCCTGCGCGCGCTCGGCGAACGCATCGCCCGCCTGGAGCGGCAGCTCGCCGAGCTGCGCGCGGCCCGCCGCTCCGCCGTCACCGGCGCCTGGCAGGAACTCCCCACCGCGGGCGGCTGGGCCCCGGCGGGCGGGTCCTGGGCGGCACCCGCCGTCCGCATGGAAGCCAACGGCGTCGTGCGCCTCATCGGCTCCCTCATCCCCGGCACCCTCACCGCCGGCACCACCGTGGCCGTACTGCCCCCCGGCTACTGGCCGGCCGGCGACATCGAGCTGCGGGTCGGCGGCGGCGCCACCACGGCCGCGGCCGACCTGACCCTGACCTCCGCCGGACTGCTCACCATCCAGGCCACCACCGGCACCGTCACCCGGATCAGCCTGACCACCCTCACCTACCCGACCACCTGACGAGAGGCCCACCCACCCATGCGCCTTCGCGCACGCGCCACCCTGGCAGCAGCACTTCCCCTGCTCGCCGCCCTCACCACCATCCCGGCCGCCACCGCGGCGCCCGCCACCGCGACCGCCTGCACCAGCACGCTGTGGGCCTCCGGCACCGGCGGCTACGCCGCCTACCGCATCCCCGCCGTCGTCACCGCCCGCGGCACCCTGGTCGCCTTCGCCGAAGGCCGCAAGAACAGCGCCGCGGACGGCGGCGACGTGGAGATCCTGGAGCGCCGCAGCACCGACGGCGGCTGCACCTGGACACCGCAGCAGGTGGTCGCCGACGACTGGTACGACACCATCGACTGCCCCACCCCGATGGTCACCGACGACGGCACCATCGTCCTCGTCTTCGACCGCCAGGGCGGCAGCGTCACCCAGCCCGAGATCGAGGCCGGAACCGTCAGTGCGCAGGACGCCCGCCGGGTCTTCGTCCAGACCTCGGACGATGCCGGCGTCACCTGGTCCGCGCGGCGCGAGATCACCACCTCTGTCAAGGCGGCCGGGTGGCGGTGGATGAACACCGGCCCCGGCCACGGAGTGACCATCCAGTACGGCCGGGCGAAGGGGCGCCTGGTCGCCCCCGCCGACCACACCGCCCCCGGCCTGCGCGGCATCCAGACCCTGATCAGCGACGACGACGGGCAGACCTGGCGCACCGGCGACACCGACGACCACAGCGCGACCGACGACCCGGTCCGGCCGGGCGAGACCTCCATCGCCGAACTCCCCGACGCACGCCTGTACGTCCTGTCCCGCAACGTCGGCGGCCAGTCCCTGACCCCGCCGCTCGGCCGCGGCTACACCTACAGCCTCACCTCCGGCTCGTCATTCTCCGCACCGGTCCGGCCCGCACCCCAGGTCCCCGCACCCGAAGTCGAAGGCTCCCTGCTCCAGGACCCGGGATACCCCCAGGGGGTGACCTGCGCCCCGCTGCTGTACACCGCCCCCGAAGACCCCCTCGTCCGCCGGCACCTCACCCTGCGCCGCTCCGACGACGGCGGGATCACCTGGCGCACCATCTCCGACATCACCGGGCCCGACACCTTCGCCGCGTACTCCGACATGGCCAAGACCGACCGCGTCCACGTCGGGATCGCCTACGAGACCTGGGACGCCGTCGGCGCCCCCTCCCGCATCGACTGGCAGCGCATCACCCTCGGCTGCCCCTGACCCCGCACGCACCGCGTCCCGCCCGCCCCGCGCCACCCCGGCCCGGGGCTTTGCCATATCCCGGGAGGGCGTATGGACACCTGCACCGGCATCGACGTCTCCGCCTACCAGGCCCCGCAGAACTGGGCCGCCCTCGCCAGGGACGGCCTGGCCTTCGCGTTCGCCAAGGCGTCCGAGGGCCAGCACAGCCGCGACCCCCGGTTTGCCGTGCACATCACCGGCATCCTGGCCGCGGGCCTCATCCCTGGCGCGTACCACTACGGATGGCCCAACCAGAGCCCGACGGTCGAGGCCGCCAACTACGTGGAGGCGGTCCGGCCGTTCGCCCGGCCCGGGTTCCTTCACTGGCTGGACCTGGAACGCCGCACCGACGGCGCCAACTACCAGGGCGCCACCAACGCTCAGATCCGCGCGTATGCCACCGCTTGGATCGCCGCCGTGCGGCGGGCGTTTCCGGGGCAGCGCGTCGGGGTCTACACCTCGGCCGCGGACATCGCGGCCGGCCGGATGCCCGGCAACGCGGACGCACTGTGGTACCCGGCCTACCCGGCGGGCGCCATGACCTACGCGCAGGCCGCGGCCCGCCCCCGGCCGGCCCCGTCCGGGCACCAGCCGCTGGTCTGGCAGTTCACCAGCACCCCCGTGGACCGCAACCTCGCCTACCTCAGCCCGGCCGCCCTCCGCGCCTGGGCCACCAACACCACCCCCCAGGAGCACGACGTGACCTTCAGCCAGGCCGACGCCAAGACCCTGCTCGACACCCGCATCGACGACCCCACCAAACCCGGCGCCGACACCGTGACCGTCCGCGGCGCCCTCTGGGCCGGGTACGGACAGGCGGCCAAGGCCGCCGCGAACACCCAGAGCCTCCTCACCCAGGTGAGCGCCCTCACCGCCACCGTCGAAACCCTCGCCGGCCGCCTCATCGGCTCCGGCGTCGACACCGCCGCCGTCGTGGCCGCCGTCCAGGCCGCCATCGCCAGCAGCGTCGTGCACGTCGACGTGGACGTGACCGGCGCCCAGCCCACCACCAGCTGACCAGCAGAACGGAACTGTCATGACCGTGTACGACACCCTCGCGTCCCTGTGGCGCACCCTGGTCCCCGTGATCGTCGGCACCCTCGCCGCGTGGCTCGCCCACGCCGGGATCGGCGTCGACAGCGCGGCCCTGACCCTGTGGCTCGGCGCGGCGTTCAGCTCCGCGTACTACACCCTGTTCCGCCTCCTGGAGGCCCACGTCTCCCCGGCCTGGGGCTGGCTCCTCGGCCTCGCCCGCCCGCCGCACTACCCGGACGCCGACGGCGGTATCGCCATCGGCGGGACCCCGGCGGTCGCTCCGGTGCCGCCCACCACGGCGCTGTGATGCGGGCCGCGGTGCGCCTGGTCGGGGGGCTGCGCCCCGCGGCCCTCATGGTCCTCGGCACCGGCTGGATCCTCTACGGCCGGTCGATCATCACCGACCCCGGGTACGCCCGCTCCCGCGGCCTGGCCGGCATCACCCGGTACATCCCGCTGTCGAGCCTGGGCTGGGTCTGGGTCGCCGCCGGCGCGGTCGCGGTCCTGGCGGGCCTGGGCCGGCGGATGCGGTACCAGGCCCCGGGGTTCACCGCACTGTCCGGACCCGCGGTCCTGTGGGGCGTGACCTATGCCCGCTCGGCGTGGGCCGGCGGCCTGCCGTCGTCAAGTGGCTCGGCGGCGGCCTGGCTGGCCTTCAGCGTCTTCATCGTGCTGTGCGCGGGGATGTCGGAACCGCCCTGGGTCGTCGGAATCCTGTACGACAAGAAGGGGGGCGACCGTGATTGACCTGGGCGCGGTCGGTACCGCGGTGGCTACGGTCCTCGGCGGTGCCGCCGCGTGGCGGCAGTCCCGGCGGTCATCGTTCACGACGATCACCCGTCGGCTCGACCGCGAGCTGACGCACGAGCGGGAACAGCGGCAGCTCCTCACCCGGGCGTATGTGGACCTGCGTCGGTGGGCCGCGAAGATCGACCCCGGCCCAGCTGGTCCGCCGCCAGAGCCGCCCGACGACCTCGAACTGCTGCCCTGGCAATAACGACTGAGCCCCCGTCTGGACCTCAGGGTCCGGGCGGGGGCCTTTCGTCATGCCCGCTGTCGGACCCTGCGGGTACGGTGGCGGTATCCCATCCACGTGGCTGTGCGGTGGCCGGCCCCCGTCTCACCGAGGCGGGGGCCTTTTACTCAGTCCAGGTCGATGGCGAACTCGACCACGGTCGCGTCGCCTCTCCTGACGATGGGGTGGGCGACCTCGACCACGCGGCCGTCTGCGGCCAGATGCCGGCGGGTGAAGCGGAGCACGGGGACGGCGCCGCCGATCCGCAGGACGGTGGCCTCTTTCTCGGTGGGCATGCCGGTGGTGAACGTCTCAGTGATGCGGGTGACGCGGATACCGATGTGGGCGAGCTGCGCGCGGGTCCCGCCGGGCCAGGGCTCGTTGATCGGATCGGCCACCGGGGTGCCGGCCACGTCGGACCAGCGGACGTAGCTGGTGGACATCTGGGTGGGCTCGTCGCTGTCGTAGAAGACGAAGTGCCGTGCGAGCAGCGCCTCGCCGACCTCGCATTCGAAGAGCGCCGCCAGGTCGGCGCCGGCGCGGACTCTCTCGAAGCGCTTGTCGAGGCGGTACTCGGACCAGCCGATGCCCTGGTCGCGGGTGAAGGCGGTCTGCGGCGGGCCGGGCTGGGTGCGGTAGCGGTCGGCGGTGAGGCGGTGGACGGGCGGCCGGTCGCGGACGATGGTCCCGGCGCGGGTGCGGGTCTCGATCAGGCCCTCGGCGCGCAGTACCGCCAGGGCGTTGCGGATGGTGGTCTCGCTGACGCCGTAGGTGTCGCACAGCACCGGCAGGGTGGGCAATTTGTCGCCGGGCCGGTAGGTGGCGTCGGTGATGTGGGTGCGGATGTCCGCCGCGATGCGGAGGTACTCCGGCCGCTCTGCCACGTGCGCCCACCCTCGTGAGTGATCGTCCCGTTTCTGTACACACATATTGCTGGTTCGTCTTGACCGGCGCCAAGTCTCACGTGATTCTGAGTACAGAAAGAAGTTTTCCGTACTCAGAACGCTACGGGAATTGGGGACACACCCATGCCTGAAACGGGTCAGAGCTGGCAGCGCGCCTTCCCCCCTGAAGCGGCGCAGGCCGCCGAAGCACGGGCATGGGTGAGCACCCACACCGGCCACACCGACGCGCCGCAGATCACCGCCGAACTGTTCATCGCCGTACTGGCGGTGCACCCCTCCAAGGTGCAGATGACCGTGTCCACCGCGGGCATCCGCTTACGGATCACCGCATCGGGTGACCGGATGCTCTCGCTCCAGGCCCTCTACGGGCCCGGCCGGGTCATCATCACCGAGCTGTCCACCGCCCAGGGAACGGCCGTTGACGGCCGGGGCTTATGGGCCGAGCTCGGCAGCGAGCAGCCGTGACGTACAGCCCAACAGCGGCCATCGGCCCGTACTGCGCCGGCGCCCACCTCGTGAACTTTCCCGCGCAGCACGCCAGGTGCCGCGGCAACGGCCCCATGTGGCTGCCCGGCATCAGCGCGCCAGTCCTGCCCGAGACGGCGTGCAGCTGCACCTGCCACCGCACGCCCTCCGCGACCGAAGAGAGACCACCCATGCCCGACACCGACCAGCCGCAGGTGTGCGGCCGCCGCAGCTTCCTGCCCGCCGCACTCGTCCCCGCCGCCGTTGCCCTGGAGCCGCACCCCGGCCGCGCCTCGGCCGCCGACGTCGAGCGGGACCTGCGCTGCACGCTCCAGGCACACGGCGATGACGACCACCAGGCGTTCGTCCTGGACCTGGACGGCCCCGACACCGGCGCGGTCTGGGCCAGCTGGTGCGACGGCACCGTGCCGGCCCAAGTGCGGGTGCTGCCGCCCTGCCCCGCGGTCGGCGGCGGCGAGCCCTGCATGGAGTACGCCGGGCACCGGGGAGGTCACAGCTTCGAGCTGCACGACCCGCTGGCCGACCGGAGCCGCGCCATCGGCGGCGCCTACGGCACCTGAGTCAGTGCGGCGTGGCGCCGTCGGGACAGCCTTCCAGGCGGGCGCGGCAGTCCGTGCACCCGTCTACGTGGTCCAGGAGGGCATACAGGGCCACGCGCGGGTAGTCGCCGCACCCCGGCGCCCATCGGCCCGCACTGCCGCCACGGACGACGGTGCGGGCCTTCGCCGTTGTGAGGGTCAACGTGACCCCCGCAAAGCCGCACGCCGCGAAGGGTCCACCCCACGCGGGCGCGGGCTCGGGGGGTCAGCAGATTGTGCTGACCCCTGGCGGACCGTCCACCCCACGCGGGCGCGGGCTCGGGACCCGATCCCACTTACTTCCTTGAAGGAAGTAAGTCCACCCCACGCGGGCGCGGGCGGGATGCTGCATGGTGCTCTGCGCCATGCAGGCCCGGCAGTCGTGCTCATATCGACACGGGGATTTCGCGGCACCCCCAAAGGGTGTCGCGAATCTCGGCAGGTCGGCGAGGGGGCGGCCCGTGCGTGCGAGGCTGGTCAGCAGATTGTGCCGACCAGGTCCGAGACCAAGTTGTCCATCTGGGCAAAATGGTCCTGACCTGCATTTATGTCGATGCCGACAAGAACGATCCTCCGGGAGACGAGCCAGTGTCTCACTGGTCCATCCCTGTGACCTGCCGTTTTCCCGGAGCCGGGAAAACGGGACGAGGCGGACACCGCCCGGGTGTGACGATCGCTGTAATAAAACAACGCCGGATCTCACACCCGCTCCGACCAGCAGCTTCCCCGACCTGCGGCGATGCCCAGTCGTGGCTCCTGCCCCACGACTACCCGGCAACCGTGGGGCAGAGACCCACGGTTGCTGCGGACAGCCTGTCCGCAGCAAAGGGTACGCACCAGTGCGTACCCTTTCTCTTCGCTCGGGGCCCGCGCGGGCGCGCAGGAGTCCGGACTGGCCCGGACCCCTGCCTCCGTCAGGACGACGGACGCAACTGCTCATGACCTGGAGGTCCGTAAGGTCCGCCAGATCCTTACAGCGGGAAGGGGTCCTCACTGATGAGGACCCCTTCGTCGTTGTCCATGATCGGCGCCTTTCCGCATAACCATTCATGCCCCATACGGAGCACTCCGACTACGCGAGGCCGGGCACCTGACCTGCGGAAACACCACCCCTCCCCCATACCGCGTGCATAGAAAATCTAGGTGTGTTCCAAAGTGAACATGGGGTTGCCGGAGCCCGTGCCACCGCTGATCAGGAAGGACAGCCGGGCGTCGAGCACGGCCCGCAGCAGCGCCGCGGTCTGCTTGTCCAGCGTGCCGGCGGTGACCAGTTCACTCAGGGTGAAGGCCCGGGACCGTACCACTCGCAGGGACAGGCACGGCGAGCCGACGGCGACCGGCGGGAGAACGGCGTGCAGCCTGGTGCCGTCCGGCAGCCGGGCGTCGACCCAGGGTCTGGCGTCGTCCAACCGCCGACCGGCCGTGGTGGCCAGCCGTTGGGCGAGGCGGCGCACGGCTGCGGCATCGGCGAACCCGATGTCGCTGCGTTCCAGGCCGCGGCCGCGGTCGATCCACACCTGGTCGGGTGCGTTGACCAGGATGTCGGTGACCTCGGGGTCGGCCAGCAGGGGTTCCAACGGTCCGGCGCCGACGAGTTCGGAGCGCAGGGCGGCCACGACATCGAGTACTTCGGCGTCGCCGAGCAGCCGTCCCCGAGCGCGCAGCGCCGCGGCCACCCGCGCGGGCGTCGGTTCGCCGCCGTTTCGGGCAAGGTGGAGCCGCACGGCGTCGAGGAGTTCGGCGGTCATACCGGCACGCTCCCGCTGCTCGGCAGCGCCTGTGTGAGGAAGGCGCCGCAGAATCGGGCGAGGGGGCCACGGCCGGAGGCACCCGGTGGTCCGGCTCCGGGCAGTGCGTCGGCGAGCGCGGGTTCCGGCGGGAGGTCACCGGCGAGCGGCAGCCCGATGAGGCGGGCGATCTCCCGGTCGCGAAGGCCGGAGTCGAAAGGCCCGCGCGCCACGACCCGCAGGTCCTTCAGGACCATGCCGATCGCGGACGCCACCCGGGCGGCGGCGGCCACCGCGCGCAGTTCCGCAGGGACAAGGAGCAGTCCGACATCGATCTGCGCGAGGGTCTCGGCGACGGCCTCGTCCACCCGGCGGGGCAGGTCGACGACGACCACTCCGCCCCGGCGCCGGGCGGCGCCGAGGACCGACCGCATGGCCTGCGGCGGGATCAGTACGGAGTCGCCGCGGTCCCAGCTGAGTACGCTGAGTGAGTCCAGCCGGGGCAGCGACTCCTCCAGGGCTCCGCTGTTCACGCGCCCGCGCGAGTCCGCGAGGTCGGGCCAGCGCAATCCGCCGGTGCGTTCGGCGCCGAGCAGGATGTCGAGGCCGCCGCCGAGCGGGTCGCCGTCGATGAGCATGGTCCGCCGGCCGGTGCGAGCGGCGGTGACGGCGAGTGCGCAGGCCAGCGTGCTGGCGCCGGCGCCGCCTCGGCCGCCGACCACGCCGATGGTCAGTGCGGGTTCGCCGACTCCCTCCGCGATGTCGGCGATCCGGTCGACCAGCCAACTCTCCGCGTCGGGCAGAAAAAGGACATGATCGGCGCCGATGCCGACACCCCGGCGCCATGCCTCGGGGTCGTCCAGATCACGTCCGACGAGCAGTACGCCCTTGCGCCGCGGGGCTCCCCGGACTCTTCCGGAAGCTTCCGCTCCGACCAGGACAAGAGGTGCGTTGTCCCAACTGGACGCGCGTGGCGGCCCCGCGAAGACCACTTCCGGTTCCGTGCCCGCGGCCGCGCACAGCCGCAGCAGATCGTCCAGCAGACTTTCGTCCTCACTGACAATCAACGGTCCGCCCGGCCGTTCCGCCGGAGTCGGCAGCCGGTCAAACTTGCTGGTTCCTGACATTTTCCTGTCCCCCGTCGCTTGTGATGCGCGCACGGTGTGTGGCGCCTGCGATCAGCTTGGGACAAGGAGAGGAATTGGGACGGTCTCGGTTGGAATCTGTGGACAACTCGGCCTTTGTGGATAACTTCGCCACTCGGACGGGTGAGTTGCGCTCGAGCCGGTAACGACTACGGTCCGTCACGCGTCATACACAGTGGAAACGCACACGCGTACGAAGGAGATCGACATGCACGGCGGCGAGACGGAACTCGGCCGAGAGCGGCGAAACGTGTCCGGACATGCGACGACCCCCGCCGGGGGGGAGAGCGGGGGTCGTCCCCACGATCTGACTCGGGGGGGGAGGAGCCAGACCGGGTTAGCACGGTCGCGAACGATCCGTGACTTCCATGGTGTACCCGAAGGCCCCCACAGGCAAACCCACGCGCCTGAGCTTACGCCGAATGGTGGGTGCCTATGCTCGTCTCGTGGAAAACCACCTGCCCCCGCGCACCGCGGCGTTCTTCGATCTCGACAAGACCGTGATCGCCAAGTCCAGCACGCTCGCCTTCGGGCGCTCCTTCTACCACGGCGGTCTCATCAACAGACGCGCGGTATTGCGCACCGCATACGCCCAGTTCGTGTACCTGGTCGGCGGTGCGGATCACGACCAGATGGAGGGGATGCGCAAATACCTCTCCGAACTGTGCCGCGGCTGGAATGTGCAGCAGGTACGGGAGATCGTCGCGGAGACCCTCCATGACCTGATCGACCCGATCATCTACGACGAGGCGGCCTCGCTGATCGAGGAGCACCACGCTGCCGGCCGCGACGTGGTGATCGTCAGCGCCTCCGGTTCCGAGGTCGTCGAGCCCATCGGCGAGATGCTCGGCGCCGACCACGTGGTCGCCACCCGCATGGTCGTCGAGAACGGCGCGTACAACGGTGAGATCGAACACTACGTCTACGGTCCCGCGAAAGCCGAAGCCATCGCCGACCTCGCCGAGTTGGAGGGCTACGACTTGGAGAGGTCCTTCGCCTACAGCGATTCGGTGACCGACATTCCCATGCTGGAAA